>CACYBJ010000131.1 GCA_902772565.1 uncultured Lachnospiraceae bacterium
AAAAAAGCAACTCTACCTTAGCTCGGGCGGTTGCTTTTTTGTTTGCGTTCTTTTGCGATATCCCGTACCAGCCGGATCAACGCAATGGCAGCATTGATCACGGCGGCACAGGTTCGCAGAAGCTCGAACAAAAAGCCATGTCCTTTTTGTTATCTTTCCTCATAAGCAGACCTCCTCCCTGCAGTCACTTTTGCTGCAGCTTCCCGACTTACTGGCGTCCTGCGGGGCGTCATACTTCGTCTCCTTTCAGAGGAAGTCGTATGAGATCATCATACGGAGAAAGGCCAACCACCATGAGCGGAAAGAGCCTCCGACAGGAGAAAACTGCCAGAGGCTCTTTCCATACCCTCTATGACAGCACCCTAGACAAATTGTAACGCTTTACAGATGGAATCCAAATAATTATCAGGAAGTCTATAGATGATTAAAAAAATGTTGACGAATCATGCAAAAATCTGATGTTTTATGAGCAGGGCCAATTGGCAAAGGATATATGACTTCAGTGCACAATAACTCCTACGGATTATTTCGTGTTTCGCACTTCCACAATCTTCCCAGTATTCGCATTCCCGTGGCGCTTGCGCATCACTTCATGGTTATATTGGGGCGTGTAATAAAGCCATTCCTCCACCGGCAACCAAGCTTGCCGTGAGGTCAGGTTTTTTGCACTGAAGTCATATATATGATTGACTTGGTTTTTTGTCGGACAGATCGATCCATGAATTGAACAGGAAAGAAAGCCCTGATGTATGATTTTGCTAAGGCAAGGTTTAAACTTGAAAAATGAGTTATAGGAAACAATGTCACCGTTTTTTGATTTTTTAATTGTAAGGTTTGGTCAAAAGTGATAGAATATAATAGATTATACATGCGATTCAGTTTTGATTTGCACGATTGATGTTTTTATTTCTGAAAGAATACAGACAATATTTATTTAAGGGAATAGGCTTTAAGAATGATGAAACGGTTATTATTAAAGATTAAAACTAAGATCTATTCAGAATCCGGTGCATCTGTTGTTCTGGCCTTGTTATTTTTTGCCATGTGTGCCATGGTGGGATCGGTAGTTCTGACAGCCGGTTCGGCAACGGCCGGGAGGAATCTGGAACTTACAAAGGATACACAGGAACAGTACACTTTAGAATCTGCAGCCAGGGTTTTGGCAAAGAGATTGAAAGGATATACATTTTCCTTTACTCATGATGTGAATGAAACTATTGACTCATCCATAGTTATAGCTGCTGGTTCTTCATTCCATTTTGCTGATGCAATTTGCAAGGCACTGATCAGTGGAGTTTATAAGGATCAATGGATAAATAGTATATCTCCAAAGAAAGATGAGGATGATTTGTTCCCCCTTAGTTTGGCGGAGATAGGTACTACTGGTAGTTCTTATGAGAAGCTATTTAGTTCTACTGATGATTCTCCCGTTGCTACGATTAGTTTAACAGATGTGACTCCTGACATACCAGCAGTCATTAAACCTGTCAAGGTTGATGTTTTTCATAATGGTTATGATTTAGGCATAGAGCTTACAGAAAATAGAACCTTAAGTATTGGACTGGATATTGCTGCAGAATGTAGTGTTTCTGGTGAAACAGCATATGTGGAGTTTACTTTTAGTAATCCTACAATCGTTTCAGGCAAAGCGTACAGTAAATCTGCTTCAGACTCTTCGACAGAGGATGAAGGAGAAGGCTGAAAGGCAAAAGATGTACAGAACTGAAGTTCATAGATTCTAGAAGGAGAATGTTCTGTGAATACAAAGTTTTTTAAGCGTAGCAATAATAGAAAACACAGATTGTCTTCTGGAGAGAGCATTTCAGAGGTGCTTGTCGCTTCATTGTTGATATCTTTAGCAATGACAGCATTGATCAGCATGGTCATGGCGTCTTTCAGAATGATTAAAAATTCTGAGGTTGCTATGAATCAGTACTATACCGTAAAAAGCAGTTATGAATCCGTTAGGGCAACAGGTACGCCTAATGGTAATTTTACTATTACCATGACAACTGAAGAATCTGATGTAGTCCCTGTAGTAGTTAAAATGAGTGGAGAAGGGAATAAGGTTTCATTTATCGGATATG
>CACYBJ010000132.1 GCA_902772565.1 uncultured Lachnospiraceae bacterium
CGTAGGGCGAGTAGCGGGAAAAGCCTGAGCGAATAAGCCGTGTGCGAGGAGTAGGAAACGCAGCATTGTCTGAGCGCGTGTGTCAGCCGCGGCGTGTAGCCATTGACAATCGCATGCATCAGCCGCGACGCACAACGATAACCAATCGCACGCATCAGCCGCAACATGCAACTCTCCAATTGATAATACCACCTAAAGGTGCTACAATAACCTAGTGCATTAATCAGCAAAAACCGCGTGTCCCCGCAGCAAAACCGGAGGTCATGCAGGTTCGGGGGTACAGGGAATGAGTCAGGAATACGAAGTTGCAAAACTTGTCATAAAAGAAGTATCAAAAGCAATCATCGGTAAGGATGAATGCGTCAAAAAGGCATATGCCGCAATCCTTGCCGGAGGCCATATTCTTATTGAAGACGTACCGGGTGTAGGTAAAACCACACTCGCGGTCGCATTTTCCAAAGCACTGAAATTAAATAATGTCAGAGAACAGTTTACGCCCGATGTTATGCCATCGGATATCCTGGGCTTTAATATGTACGATAAAAACTCCGGTACATTTAAGTTCCAGCCGGGAGCCATTATGTGTAATCTGTTTCTGGCAGATGAAATCAACCGTGCTTCGCCGAAAACTCAGTCGGCACTTCTTGAGGTAATGGAAGAGCATAAGGTTACGGTGGACGGTGTCACAAGACCTGTGCCGGAACCCTTCTTTGTAATGGCAACCCAGAACCCTAAGGGCAGTGCCGGTACACAGCTCCTTCCGGAGTCCCAGCTTGACCGTTTCATGATCTGTATGAGCATGGGGTATCCGGATCTTAAGAACGAAATCGCCATTGCCAAGGGAAGAAGCGAAGGTATACTTACCGAAAAAGTAGAAGGAATAGGTAATGCTCAGACCCTTTCCGCAATGATGAATTACGTCAGCAATATTTTTATTCATAACAATATTTATACCTATATTGCAAAACTCACTCAGGCTACAAGAGACAACCCGTATATCGAATTGGGCGTGAGCCCCCGAGGAACCATCTCTCTTGCTCAGATGAGTAAAGCCTGGGCATTTCTTTCAGGCAGGGACTATGTGATCCCCGAGGATGTTTCAAACGTTTTCCTTGATACCACAAAGCATCGTATTGTGCTTAATACCAAGGCAAAAGTAGCGCATCTGTCACCGGAAGCCGTTCTTGAGGAAGTCCTTAAGTCGGTTAAGCAGCCGGCATCCTACATGGAAAGGGCAAACGGTCGTGCTTAGTTATATACCGGTAATCATCTTTACCGTTTTGATTTTTTATCTTGCACTCATATTTGAGAGTACGTCATTTGCACTGCTGGGGTACACCTCGGCAGTATTTGTCGTGCTCTCTTTTATACTGCTCAGATACCGTGTAAAAAGAATCAAAGCCACCATAAGAATACCGATAGTAATGGCCGAGAAGAACCGCATGTTTGCCTTTAAGATCGTTACGAAAAACGACACCGGCCTGCCCATCAGAAAAATCACCGCCAAAGTGGAATACGGAGCCGATTCGGCAAAAAAGCCGGAAAAGATAAGACTCAGATGCTCCAATGTAAAAAAAGGCACGAGCAATAATTATTTCTATCTTTCAATTTCCGAGGCCGGCAGCTATACTTTCACGATTAACAGTATAAGGATTTTTGATATGACCGGACTGTTCTACCATACCGTTAAAAACGGAAGAAGTGCCCGGATAATAGTATTTCCGGATATTAAATCCGTGCCTGTCAGCGTGAGCCTCGGTACCAGAATGTATTATGCAGAGGAATCGGTTCCGGATGATGTGCTTAGCGGCAGTTCCCAGGATGCTTCCTATTCCGTGCGGGAGTTCCGTGCGGGAGACAAGCTCATGAATATTCACTGGAAACTGTCTGCCCGTACCGACGAGCTGATGGTCCGTGAACATGAAGACGAAAAATCGTTCCCCGTGGTTCTTCTTGCGAAGCCCGGTCTTACGGGAAACGAGCGGATGATAGAGTGGCTGGTAAGCATTTCATATGCCCTTACCGACCAGAAGTGTTTTCATTACGGAGCCTGGTATTCCAAAACCTTCAGGGACATAAAGCGAATCCGAATAACGGATGAGGAACGCTTTTATGCCTTTGTAATGACTATGCTTTCGGACTGTGCCAAGGAAGGTCCGGAGGATATCATCGGAGAGTATAAGGACAAATACAGGGCCGAGATGCCCCTTCATATACTTTGTCCTGAAGATGAAAAGAATATGAATATTGACGGCAGCCTGATTACCGCCGGCAATATCGAAGAATGTGAAATCAGATTGTAAACGCGGAGAGTTAAATGATCAAGTTTTATGAAGACAGTCCTCATAAAAACGACCTGGCAGACTGCCTGATAAGGACAGTCTGGACTTTCTGCGCCCTTATGTTCCTATACTGGGCAGCCTACAATATGGCTTCCACCGTACTTACAGCATATTCTGCAAGCGGACTTAACCGTGTGGCTTCTGCCGCTGTATTTTTGATTGCGGCATTTATCTACGAAACCATTC
>CACYBJ010000133.1 GCA_902772565.1 uncultured Lachnospiraceae bacterium
GCATTGCTGAGCATGCGAAAAATACCTGCTGAAATGTAAGACCCGACAATAACATTAATACACCACTCTATAAATCTATATTTGTTTACTAACAAATACAGTAATCCCCTATAAGTTGTATTTATAGTACCATTTTTTAAAATTATTTACAATAGGTATTACCAATAATGGTTCTTCATTGTAAAAATTGCACAAAAAAAGTAAATTCTTATTGCAGAATTTACTTTTTTTAGTCTATTATTTATTTTTTTCTGTAAATGCAGAGATAGGACTGTTCGTTTTCCGAAATCAGAACCTCCTTTTCAAGGAAGTATCCGTACTTCTTTGAATAGGTTCTGGCAGAGTTTATATCCCTTGCATAGATGATCACATAGGCTCCTCTTCTGAGCAGTTTCTTGGAATACTCAAAGAACCTTCTGTATATTTCTATTATTTTTTCGTTGTCGGATTCCTTTGTTGCAAAAGGCATGTTGGTAACAATTTCATCAAACAGGCTGTCGGATTTGAAATCGAAATAGTTCCTGTTTACGAAATTGATGCCTATGCCGGCAGCATCAGCATTCTTACGGGCTTTGGTGATAGCCTCGCCGAAGGTATCCACACCGTATATCGGAAATACATTTCTGTACTTTGCACGCTCTATAAGCATGGTTCCCACACCGCAGAAAGGATCCAGAACCTGTATGTTTGATTTCAGATAATCGGCAGAAAGCTTGATAATTGTTGCTGCCAGTTCTGGACGAATGCTTGCTGCTATCACTTCTTTTCTGTAATCGAAACGTGTGTCCTGAAGAGTAAGAAGCTTAATTAAAACAGTAAGTTTTCCGTCCTTATTCTCAAAGAGCCTGAATTCAACTTCATAGTCGGAAGGAGAATTTACAAAATATCCGCCGGAAAGTCTGGCAAGTTCTCCGGCAAATCTTCTGATAAAGATTCCTTTATTCTTATCATCCATGTGGCTGATAAGGTTTACCCTGTATCCCCAGGGAGCAGCTTCCTTATGGCGCTTGTCAAGGAATTCCTTAAGCTTTCCGTCGGCAAAGTCCGCTGCTGCTTCGTAAGGATCGGAGGAAGTCTTTTTAAGTCCCGGAACAATAAAGAGAAGTTCCTTATAGGTTCTTAAGTGCTTTACTTCGTCGTAAGAATTGATTTTGGCACAAACACCGATGCTTAATATCTTTTTGGTGGATGAATAAAGCGAATCGGCTGTAAACTGGGAAAGACCCTTCTGAGTAATAAGAACCACCTCGGAAGGAAGTCCCGATCCGGTGAACTTGTGCTTTGCGACTTCATAACCAAGAAGGTCATTGTAGGCCGAAAGCTGCTCGTCTATGTGCTTTTTGTTATCTTCCGTAACCGGCTTTTTGGAAAGTTCTTCTCTAAGTTCTGTGAGTCTTCCGCGAAGCTGGTCGATATTGATGCTTTTAAGAGCCACAAGATAGGCGGATTTAACATACTCCACCTCTTCTTCCGAAAGTGCCTTATACAGCGCATCTGCCGCTTTCTGAGCCTTGGCTATACCAAGAATCTGCGCCACATTCTTTCGGGACTTGGGATCACCAAGCTTAAGAAGGGTAATAAGATAATCCACGTCATCCCAGGCAAGATGCACATCTTCGCCTCTTAAAGAATTCTTGAGTTCAATAAGGGATTCCCTTGAATTGTCAGCCCTGATTACTTTTTGAACGGCTTCTGTCATTGGATTTTAACTCCTGTAATTATAAACCGATAATCTTTCCGCGACCTGATTTTACTCCTTCGATAAAATCGAATATCGAGTTAAGCTCATGTTCGAAAATCATGCCTCCCCCAAGGCTTTTTGCGTGATGTATGTCAGAGCCTCCGGTCATGAGAAGGCCGAAATCTTCGGCATATGCCTTTGCTCTCACATTTTCAATGGGGCGATTGCTGGTGTTGATTACTTCGCAGGCATCGCAGTAATAAGGATAAAGCGTAATACCCTCAATATAGTCTCTTTCACGGTAGGGGTGAGGCTGAACCACAAAACCTCCTGCCGCATGGATCTGCTCATAATGCTCTCTGGCAGACCATTTGATCATTTCCGGATGTGCATAAAGAAACTCTTCGTCCAAACCGTAAACAAGCATCTCCGAACCGCCGAAGCATTCTTCCCAGCCAAAAAAAACCTTGAGTCCGATTTCGTCCCCCGTCTTTTTGGCATTTCGGTATCCTGCGGTGAAATCCCTTACAAAGCCTTCCCAGCTCTGGTTCCTGTCCACACGGCAGTTACCTCTGTAAAAATGGTCGGTTACGATAATTGCGTCGTATCCGTCGGCTTTGCGGGCCAGAGCCTGTTCATGACCTGTGGCAGATGCACAGGCGCTGCCCTCATAGGTATGAAGATGTGTTTCTATCTTAAATTCCATAAATCACCGTTAATTACATCTCATATCCTGCAAGAAATGCTTTCTTGTTGATATCAATTGTCTTAGGAGGGACAGTGGCCTCAATAACGGCAAGCCAGTCTTCCTTCGGAAAATCCATGTGCTTTGCAGCCATGCCGAGAATAATTACGTTAAAGGTACGTAAGTTTCCGATTTTTTGGGCTTCTGAAGCAGCATCGATTGCTAGAACGTTATACTTTTTCTTAAGGTTCTCAACAATGTTTTCAGGATACTCCGCAGCACCGATTACAACGGGCATCGGATCGATTCTCTGATCGTTTAGTATCAGAACACCGTCCGGCTTAAGGAAGTGTGCATAACGAAGTGCCTCAAGTCTTTCGAAGGCAATGAGCACATCTGCCTGACCTTCTTCTACGATAGGTTCGTTAACTTCGTCTCCGTAACGTACGTAAGTAACTACGCTGCCGCCTCTCTGAGCCATTCCGTGTACTTCTGAAAGCTTAACATCGTAACCGGCTCTTAAAGTAATACCGCCGAGGATACGGCTTGTAAGAAGTGTTCCCTGGCCGCCAACACCGACTATCATTATATTCTTAACCATATTACACCTCCACCATATTAAGAGCATCGAACTTGCAAAGCTGACCGCAAAGTCCGCATCCGTTACACATGGATGTGTTAACTGTTACTGTCTTATCGGCATTTCTTGTAATTGCAGGGCAACCCGGTTTCATACAAGCACCGCACTTTTTACATTTCTCGGTATCACACTGATATACCTTTGTAACCTTCCTCTTATCAAGAAGCGCACAAGGATACTTGGCGATAATAACTGAAAGTGCTTCTCTTTCGGTTTCCCTCTTAAGCAGTTCGGAAAATGCATTAATGTCAAGAGGATTCTCTACATAAACATGCTCGATTCCCATGCCCTGACAAAGTTTAACAACGTCAATGGCCTCAACAATGTCACCCTTAAGAGTCTTGCCTGTACCGGCATGATCCTGATGACCTGTCATACCTGTTGTGGAGTTATCCATAATGATAACTGTAGACTTGCACTGATTGTAAACCATGTTCATAAGGGAGTTTACACCTGTGTGCATAAAGGTTGAATCACCGATGCAGCCTACCCAGTTCTTTGCATATTCCCAGCCTCTGGCCTTTTCAATACCGTGAAGAGTGGAAATGGATGAGCCCATACATACTACGGATTCTACAACATCAAGAGGCGCTACAGCACCGAGAGTATAGCAGCCGATGTCTCCTGCAACATGAAGGCCGAGTTTCTTGATCACATGGAATGTAGCTCTGTGAGGACATCCCGGACAAAGAATCGGAGGTCTTACAGGGGCAGATGCCGGAGTAAAATCTATGGTTTCTCCGAGAAGTTTCTCCTTCAACATATTGGTGCTGTATTCGCCCTGAACAGTAAGCTTTTCCTTACCGATGCAGTCAATACCCATGGCTCTTACCTGCTCCTCGATAATAGGATCGAGTTCTTCGATAACATAGAGCACATCAACCTTTTCAGCAAAGTCTTTGATCATCTTCTTAGGAAGAGGATATGTACATCCGAGTTTAAGTACGGATGCGTCAGGCATTGCTTCTCTTACATACTGATAAGGGATACCTGATGTGATAACACCAACCTTTGTGGAGCGCATTTCAATTCTGTTGATAGGGAAGTCTGCTCCGTCTTCTTCCATTTTCTTTTCGCGTTCTTCAACATAAATGTGACGGAACTTGGCATTGCCCGGCATCATAACATTTTTGCGTATATTCTTTTCGTAAGGCTTAATACCTACTTCTTCTCTGTCAAGAAGTTCAACTATGCCCTGGGAATGTGAAAGTCTTGTGGTTGTTCTGAAGATTACCGGAGTATCATACTTCTCGGAAAGTTCAAAAGCATATTTTACGAAATCCTTTGCTTCCTGAGAATCTGAAGGCTCGATTACCGGAATTTTAGCTGCGCGGGCAACGGCTCTTGTATCCTGCTCGTTCTGGGAACTGTAAAGACCCGGATCGTCTGCAACGATTACAACAAGACCTGCATTTACGCCGCTGTAAGAAATAGTATAAAGAGGGTCTGCTGCCACATTAAGACCAACGCACTTCATGGAGCAGATGGCACGGGCTCCGTGAAGGGACGCACCGATGGCAACTTCCGCAGCCACCTTCTCATTCGGTGACCACTCGGCATATACTTCGCCGTACTTTACGATATTCTCACTGATTTCCGTACTGGGTGTACCCGGATAAGCGGCAGAAACAGTACAGCCTGCTTCCCAGCATCCGCGGGCAATTGCTGCATTTCCCAGCATTATCTTCTTCTCTGACATAATTTCCTCCAAGTTATCTGTAATAAACCATATATTAAGCTTCGGCATACTCCTTAAGAAGCTTTTCATTAATTTCAATTACACTGTTCATAGCCTCGGGGCCCGGAGCTCCCACAGTGTTTCTCTTGTTGATACATGTTTCAAGAGAAATGGCATCGTAAACGTCTTCCTCAAAGAGTTCCGAGAATTTCTTAAACTCTTCAAGACTCATCCTGTCAATGGAAATGCCTTTTCCTATGCAGTAAACAGTGATTTCTCCGATCACGCGGTGAGCATCTCTGAAAGGCATGCCGTGCTTAACAAGGTAATCTGCGGCATCTGTGGCATTGGTATATCCGCCTGTGGCAGATGCGGCCATTCTCTCTTTGTTAAACTTAATCGACTTAAGCATTCCGTCAAAGAGTTTAAGGCAACCCTTGGCTGTATCGAAGGCATCAAAGGAAAGTTCCTTATCTTCCTGCATATCCTTGTTGTAAGCAAGAGGAAGGCCCTTCATGGTAACAAGTATGGAGTTTAAGGCTCCGTAAACACGTCCTGTCTTACCGCGGATAAGTTCGGCAATGTCCGGATTCTTCTTCTGAGGCATAATGGATGAGCCTGTGGAATAGGTGTCGGAAATTGTAATGAACTTATACTCGTCCGTGTTCCAGATTATGATTTCTTCGCAGAATCTGGAAAGATGCATCATGATAATTGAAAGTGCGGAAAGAAACTCAATAAGATAATCTCTGTCCGAAACACCGTCCATACTGTTAAGTGTAGGACCGTAAAAACCAAGAAGACTTGCGGTATAGTCTCTGTCCAGCGGATAGGTGGTTCCCGCAAGAGCGCCGCTACCTAAGGGGCA
>CACYBJ010000134.1 GCA_902772565.1 uncultured Lachnospiraceae bacterium
GGAATGATCTTCCAGCATTTCAATCTTGTGCGAAGCAGAGATGTTTACAAGAACATCGAATTTGTTCTTCGTGAAAACGGAAAATCCAAAAAGCAGGCGGAAGAACGTATCAACGAACTTCTTAAATATGTGGGACTTGAAGAGAAGAAGAATGAATATCCCGCCCATCTTTCCGGCGGACAGAAGCAGAGAGTGGCCATTGCCAGGGCTCTTGCAAACAACGCAAGAATCCTTCTCTGCGACGAGCCTACATCGGCCCTTGATGCGGAGACAACGGACAACGTACTGAGTCTTATTAAGCAGATAAACAAGGAACTTAAGGTAACGGTCCTTCTTATTACTCACGAACTCGAAGTAGCCAAGAAAATATGCGACAGAGTTGTGGTAATGGATGACGGAAAGGTCATTGAAGAAGGCGATGTTTACGATACCTTTACCAAACCCGCGACGGAATTTACCGAGAGCCTCATCGGAAAAGAAAACGACTTTAAGATTCCCGGTAACGTTCTGGAGCATGTTAAGGGAAGAGTTGTTAAGATCGAATACTTCGAGGAGGAAGGCGAGAGAGCCCTCATATCCGATGTTATTCAGAAGTTTGACGTAAAGCTTAATATTCTTCACGGGCGCATCGAATTCATCAAAGACAAGCCTCTGGGCGTGCTCATAGTAAGCATTGACGGAGACAAGGCGGAAACCGACAAAGCAATAGAATATATCTCCGGTAAGGCGGGAAGAATAGAGGTGATCAGAAATGTATGAGAGTTATTTGGAAATCCAGGAAAAACTGGATACTGCAATTCATGAAACAGCCTACATGACCCTTACATCTCTGGGACTCACCATAGTGCTTGGTATCATCTTCGGACTGATCCTTTATGTGACTTCCGAGCCCCTTCTTACCAAAAACAGCATTATATACCAGGCTGTGGGCTTTGTAGCCAACATGATAAGTTCAATCCCCTTCCTGATCCTTATGATCTTCCTTCTGCCCCTTTCGGCACTTATCGTAGGAACAAAGATCGGATCGGATGCGGTAATAGTTCCCCTTACCATTGCGGGAACAGCATTCTTATCAAGACTTGCGGAGGCATCGTTTTCCGACGTGGACAAGGGTGTCATCGAAGCGCTTATCTCCTCGGGAGCATCAAGACTTCATGTGCTTTTTAAGATTGTACTCTTTGAGGCCCGCATCTCTCTTGTAAAGAACATTACCATCACGGCAATTACCATCCTTGGTTTCTCGGCCATGGCAGGACTTGTGGGCGGCGGCGGAATAGGCGACCTTGCTTACCGTTACGGTTATCAGAGATACGAGCAGAACGTAATGATTATCTGCATCGTAATCCTTATAGTTTTGGTTCAGCTTATTCAGATGCTCGGCGCACTCATCGTAAAACTCCTTGAAAGGAGAGAACGCTAGGATGAAAGAAATCACATGGTACGGAAGAGGCGGACAGGGCGCATTTACTGCGTCCCGTATTCTGGGAGCCGCAGCCATGCTTAAAGGCTATAAAAGCCTGGCCTTTCCTTCCTTCGGCCCCGAAAGAAGAGGGGCTCCCATCAGGGCCTTTACAAAGATTTCACGAGAGCCGGTTACCGACAGAAGCATAATCGAAAAAAGCGATTATGCCATAGTCCTGGACGATACGCTCTTCGGTGAAGAAATCCTTAACTCTCTTAAACCGGAAGGTCTGCTTCTTATAAACACCCAGGGAGGAAAGGAATTACCGGCGGATGAGAGGATAAGAACCGTAAATGTTTCCGAAGGCGCCCTTAAGGTTCTCGGAAGAAACATAGTAAACATCGGAATCCTCGGGGCATTTGCCGCGGCAGATGCGGAATTTGAAATCGCCGATATCGAAAAGGCGGTAAGAGACTATATGCCCAAGGGCCTGGCTGAAAAGAACATTCAGCTGTTAAACGAAATATTTAGCGCAGTCGGGGGGAAAGATGATCTGTCCTAAACTGATTGAAAAGAGAAAGATAGAAAAACTGTCTGAGGTTCCTCAGGGCGGAAGCGCTCCTGCCGGAACTCTGGTAGAGAAAAACGCAGGCTGGCGAAACAAAAGGCCGGTCCTTAGCGAAGAAAAATGCATCGGATGCTTTCAGTGTTATCTCTACTGCCCCGACGGTGTAATAAGAAAAGCGGATAAGAAAATCTCCATAGATTACGATTTTTGCAAGGGATGCGGCATATGCCAAAAGATATGCCCCGTATCCGCGATCCGCATGGAGGACGAATAGTATCATGGGTAAATTGAAATTTATTTCCGGGGACGAGGCGGTGGCCGAAGGCGTACGTCTCGCGAGACCGCAGGTGGTTTCAGCCTATCCCATAACTCCTCAGACCATAGTAGTGGAGAGACTGGCAGATATGGTTGCCGACGGAGTCCTTGACAGTGAGTTCGTCCATGTGGAATCCGAGCATTCGGCAATGATGACCGCCATGGGAGCATCTGCCATGGGAGCAAGAGCCTTTACGGCTACATCTTCCCAGGGACTTTTATATATGGCGGAGTGCCTGCCCTATGTGGCCGGCGGAAGGTTCCCCATAGTAATGATGAACGCCAACCGGGCCACGGCGCTGCCCTGGAGCATTTACGGAGACCACAGAGACTCCGTTTCCCAGCTGGACAGCGGATGGATACAGATATACACGGAAAACGCCCAGGAAAGCCTGGATATGATGCTTCAGGCCTACGCTCTTGCGGAACATGAAGACGTGAGAGTTCCGGTTATGGTAAACCTGGACGGATTCGTCCTGACTCACACCTACGAGCCGGTGGACATTCCCGATCAGGAACAGGCAGATGCCTTCCTTGCACCCAGGAGCACCACCGACAAGCTGGACATAGATAACCCGGTAAGCATGGCCTATACCGTGGGACCGGAACTTAACGAAGAGTTCCAGCTGCTGCACCATAAAGCCATGAAGGCAGCGGCAAAGGAAATTACAAACATCGACAATAAATTCGGAAAGATTTTCGGAAGATCCTGGGGCGGCCTCATAAACAGCTACCGGACGGAAGATGCGGAGTACGTCCTCATCTCTCTGGGAAGCATAGGCGGAATCATAAGAGACGCTGTTGACGAACTGAGAGTTAAGGGCATAAAGGCCGGATATGTGGGGCTTAGATTCTTAAGACCTTTCCCGGCAGATGAGCTGGCATCAGCCTTGAAAAACGTAACGGCGGCAGGTGTGCTTGAAAAGGATATTTCCTTCGGCTACGAAGGCACCGTTTATTCCAATGTGAATTCGGCTCTTAACCGTACCGGAAAGTACATAAGAACCGCCAATTTCATCGGAGGCATAGGCGGAAGGAATATTTCAAAAGAAGATATATTCGGATGTTTCGATAAACTTATCCATCCCACTCCTTCGGAACACGTTTACTTTATAGGTCTGGAGGTGGAAGAGGATGTCTGAAAGAATCAATGCAAGAAACATCTCCGAAGACGAGTTCTTCTACGGCCACAAAGCCTGTGCGGGATGCGGAGGAAGCCTGGCAGTAAGAATAGCCCTTAAGGTTCTGGGAGAGAGAACTTTCCTGGTACTGCCTGCGGGATGCATGTCGGCGGTAAGTTTTAACTATCCGCAGATGAGTTACGCCAACAACTCCATCATATCGGCATTTGCCGGAACGGGAGCGGTAATGAGCGGCATATGCGCTGCAGCCAAGGCCCAGGGCCTTAAAGATTACCACGTTCTGGGAATAGCGGGAGACGGCGGCACGGCGGATATCGGAATACAGGCCCTGTCGGGACTGATAGACCGAAACGACGACGCGATCTACATCTGCTACGACAATGAAGCCTACATGAACACAGGCATACAGAAAAGCGGTCTGACGCCCTTCGGAGCATCCACAACCACAACTCCGGTGGGACGAAATGCAGAGGGAAACATAAAGCCCAAAAAGAATCTTTTCGAGATCGTAGCGGCACACGGAATCCCCTACGCAGCCACGGCAAGCGTCGGATACATAGAGGACTTTGCCAATAAGGTAAAGAGAGCCTCAGAGGTAAAAGGAACGAGTTTTATTCATGTCCTGGCTCCCTGTCCCACAGGCTGGGGAGTGGACGTAAGTGAAACTATAGATGTTGCAAGAGAGGTGGTGGACAACGGTTTATGGTACCTTGCGGAGTACTATGACGGAGAATATCACCTGAGTAAGAAACCAAAAGAATTCTCTGATGTGGAGCACTATCTTAAGAGGCAGAAACGCTTCAGGCATCTGACGGAAGAGGATATAGGCGAAATCCGCAGACAGCGCGAACAGACATGGGAGCGCATCAACAAATTCTGGAAGTAATAAAACTTAATATACTTCATTAACCAAAGAGAGGAGTCAAAAAAATGAAAAACAACAGTGTAAAGAAGTTTTTAAGAAGAACAGTAGCTGCAATTACAGCAGTTACAATGATGGCATCCATTACAGCCTGCGGCAAAAGCGGCAAGGCTAAGGATGAAAAGCTTATCAAGGTAGGCGTGTGCGCAGGCCCTTACGGAGGCATGTTCGAGGACTGCATCCAGCCATCACTTGAGAAACTCGGCTACAAGGTAGAAATCATCGAAATCTCCGATATCGTAACACCTAACACAGCTCTTGATGAGGGCGAACTTACAGTTAACATGTTCCAGCATTCAATCTACCTTAACAACTTCAATAAGGAGCACGGAACACACCTTACTTACGTAACAGAAATCCCTACAGCAGGAATGGGTATCTTCTCAGACAAGTACAAGGATCTTGAGAAGCTTCCTGAGGGTGCGGTAATCGCTATTCCTAACGACGTAACAAACACCGCAAGAGCCTTAAGAGTACTTGCTCAGACAGGACTTATCGAGCTTGACCAGTCTGTGGAACAGGCAACAGTTACAGTTGACGATGTTACAAGCAATCCTAACAACTTTGAATTCAAGGAAATGAACCCTGAAGTTCTTCCTAACATTCTTGACAGCGTAGATGCTGCAATCATCAACGGTTACTTTGCTATCGCTGCAGGTCTCGATCTTGCAACCGACCTTTACAACGAGCAGGTAACAGAAGGTTACATCAACGTAATCGCCGTAAGAGAAAGCGACAAGGATTCTGAAATCACAAAGACTATCGACAAGATTGTTCACTCTGATGAATTCAGAAAGGCAATTGAAGACGAAAGCAAGCAGTACAAGTCATTTTCAAAGCCTGACGGATACAACGACGCCAGCCAGTTTGAATAAGAAATACTAAGGAAAAAGGTTGGAGGAAACCAGCATGAGTGACAGTAAATACTGGGAGGAAGAGTGGGAAACCGCCCCCAGAGAAGTTATAGAACAGAAACAGCTTGAAAGCCTTAAGGAAATCGTTGGATTTGCATATGCCAATGCTCCTTACTACAAAAGATCATTCGACGAAGCCGGAGTAAAACCGGAGGATATCAAAACCCTTGAGGACATCAGAAAGTTTCCGTTTATAAACAAGCAGACAGAAAGACTTACACAGGGTAAAGGCTCCATGGTCGGAGAACTTGCAGCGGTAGATGAAAAGGAGATCATCTTCATCTCCGCATCCAGCGGCTCCACCGGTGTCCCCACTATCTCTCCCTTCACGCAGAAGGATTTCGATGAGTGGATCAACATAGAGAGCAGGCTGATGTATCAGGCAGGCATGAGAAATACCGATCGTTATATGCACGGTATTAACTTCAGTCTGTTTGTAGGCGGACCTTGCGTGCTCGGTGCCCAGGGGCTCGGTGCCATGGGTATCTGGTCAGGGACACTTCCGTCGGATCGTCTGCTTTACATCATTCAGCAGTTTCAGCCGACCTTTATCCAGACTACTCCTTCCTACGCGCTTTACCTCGGTGAAACCGCAAAGAAGAAGGGCATCAATCCTAAGGAACTTTCGGTTAAGAGAATCATTGTAGCAGGCGAGCCCGGCGGCTCAATACCTGCCACAAGAAAGGCCATCGAGGAACTCTGGGATGCCAAACTCATTGAGTTCTACGGACTTTCCGATATCTTCGGTGCCTGCGCCGCAATGTGCGACGAGCAGGACGGCCTTCATCTGGCAGAGGATCACATCCTTGTGGAAACAGTTGATGTTAACACGGGAGAGGTTCTTCCGGACGGTGAAACAGGCGAGCTTGTATTTACCAGTCTCAGGAAGCATGCAAGACCGATGATCAGATTCCGTACGGGCGACATCGGTTATGTAACCAAAGGCAGATGTGGCTGCGGCAGAACTTCCGCTAAGATCCACATCGTGGGAAGAAAAGACGATATGTTCATCGTATCCGGCGTAAACATCTTCCCATCCGATGTTGAAACAGTACTTCGTGAACTGAAAGAAATTACAGGCGAGTACAGAATCCACGTATTTAACAGAGATTACACTGCAAGATACGGCGTGGAAGTTGAAAGAAGCGAAAGTGCCGACAAGGACGAAGAATTAAAGAAGAAGATAGTTGCAGCTCTTAAGAGCCGTATCGGTGTTAAGCCGGACTATGTAACTGTCCTCGATGACGGAGCTCTTCCACGTGCGGAGCATAAGGCCAAGAGACTTATCGACGAGCGCGGCAAGGAAGACGACCAGGCGATACTTATTTAGGAGGAATCAATGCCTGAATTATCAAACAGAAGCAGCGGTTTTACGGATACCGTCATAAGAAGGATGACAAGGATTTCCAATAAGTACGGAGCAATCAATCTTTCTCAGGGCTTTCCTGATTTTGCTCCGCCGAAGGAAATCACCGACCGCCTTAAGGATATAGCGGACAGAGGTCCTCATCAGTATCCCATAACCTGGGGAGCAGCCAATTTCCGCGAAGCACTGGCGAAGAAAATTGCCAGGTTCGTGGGAAGAGAGGTGGATCCGGAACAGGAACTGGTAGTCACCTGCGGAAGCACCGAAGCCATGATGAGCGCCCTTACTTCGGTAATCAATCCCGGAGACAAGGTAATCATCTTCTCACCTTTCTACGAGAACTACGGTGCGGATACCATACTCACCGGTGCGGAACCCATATATGTATCCCTTAAGCCGCCAACCTTTACTTTTGACAATGACGAGCTTGAGGCTGCATTCAAACAAAAGCCAAAGGCACTGGTTCTTTGCAATCCGTCAAATCCTTCGGGTAAGGTATTTACCTACGAGGAACTGAAGTTCATCAGTGAACTTGCAATAAAGTACGATTCTTTCGTAATCACCGATGAGGTTTACGAACACATCGTATACGAACCCAACAAACATGTTTACATTTCCACTCTTCCGGGAATGTATGAGAGAACCATCTCCTGCAGTTCCCTTTCGAAGACCTACTCCATAACAGGCTGGAGACTCGGATACGTTTATTCAAATCCGAGGATCATCGAAAGAGTGAAAAAGGTACACGACTTCTTTACGGCAGGGGCATCTGCCCCGCTGATGGAAGCGGCAGTTACCGGCCTTGAGTTTCCGGATTCCTACTACGAAGGCTTAAGAGCACATTACACTCACATGAGGGATTTGTTTACAGGAGGACTTAAGGACCTGGGATTCGACTTTGTAAGCCCTCAGGGAGCTTACTTCATAATGGTAAATCTTGAGAACCTGGGAGTCACCGACGATCTTCTGTTCTGCGAATGGATGGCGGAATACGTTGGAGTGGCTGCGGTTCCGGGATCCAGCTTCTTTAAGGAAAACATTACGAACTACGTAAGATTCCATTTCGCCAAGAAGGATGAAACCTTAAACGAAGCACTTAACAGACTCAGCAAGCTGAGGAAGTTATATACCGGGAAATAAGATAACCGGGAGCAACCCGCGAAACACAATAAAATAAAGGGTTTTACGTTACATACATACCGTAGTCAGTGATAAGCGTGCCTTATCGCTGACTATTATTTTTATTGAATTTTCAAACTCCGCCTTACGTGATAATATGAGTACATCCTAAGAGAAAGGAATGCATGAGCCATGAAGAAGACATTTAAAACTTCAACTAAAACATACATGTGTATGTACTGTCGAATGTGTGAATCCCGGACAGATGCAGAGTTCGGAACCGGCACTTTTGCTGCCATGCGTTCCGTCAGGTAATAACCTGTAAAAAGACTGTTATGCGTCCGGGCACGTAATAAAGCCCGGATTTTTTATGCGCAAAACAGGGTAAAGGAGGAGAGAGCAACGACTGAGGTTTTTAAACTTGATCATGTTTCAAAAAAGTATAAAAACGACGGTAAAGAGTTTGAAGCATTAAAGGATGTAAGTCTTTCCATAGGAGAGGGCGAGATATTCGGAATCATCGGAATGAGCGGTGCGGGAAAGTCCACACTGGTAAGAACCCTTAACAGACTGGAAGATGTATCCGCAGGAAGCGTAAGTTTTTACGGTAAGAATCTGACGGAGTTAAAGCCCCGGGAGATACGAAAGGTAAGAAGAGAAATTGCCATGATCTTCCAGAGTTTCAACTTACTTCAGCAAAGAAGCGTAATACACAACGTAATGCTTCCATTAAAGATTGCGGGAGTTCCGAGAGCCAAAAGAAAAGAAAAGGCTCTTGAGATGCTTAAGATAGTAGGACTTGAGGAAAAGAAGAACGAATATCCTTCAAGACTTTCCGGCGGACAGAGACAGCGAGTGGCCATAGCAAGAGCCCTTGCATCCGACCCGAAAGTACTTCTTTGCGACGAAGCCACAAGCGCCCTTGATCCCATGATAACCGCCGAGATCTTAGATCTCTTAAAGGAAATCAACAGGACAAGAAAGCTTACCATCGTAATCATCACCCACGAAATGTCGGTAGTCGAAAAGATCTGCGACAAGGTGGCGATCATCGATAACGGAAATCTTGCGGAAGTCGGAGAAGTAAAGGAAATCTTCAGAAATCCGAAGTCCGAATCCGCGAGGAAACTGGTGTTCCCAAGCAATCCCTTTGATCCGTCGGCTGAGGATTCCAAACTGATCCGTCTGGTATTCGACGGACTTTCCGCCAGCAGACCTTTCATTGCGGAACTGGTAGAA
>CACYBJ010000135.1 GCA_902772565.1 uncultured Lachnospiraceae bacterium
GGCGGTGAGGCATCTGCCCGAAGGGATAAAATAAAGAGCCTTAAGAAGGATATAAAAAGCAATGCGGAGAACTATCATATTCTGCTTTGCGGAAACATTGCCATAGAGAAAACCGTATCTTTGCGAAGAGAAATGGCGGAGGAACTTGAAAAACTGTATCCCCTGCATTTTCTTGACGAAAAGGAACTTGAGGAACAGCTGTACGTAACGGAGGGCGGCCGTAGTGCTGCATCTGCCTTCTTAGAAATAGGTGAGGCGGCGGGCTATGCGCTTCCCATAGGAGACGGCGGAGTATTCGAAGCCTTAAGGCAGCTGGGGCTTAGTCTTAACTGCGGGCTTTGCGCGCATCTGCCGGACATATTCGTATCGCCCCTTACGGTGGAAATCTGCGAGACCACGGACATCAGTCCCTACGAGGTACCCGGCGGCGGAGCCTGTGTTGCGGTAACCGACGAGCCCGAAAAAGTGCTTGCGGTATGCAAAAAAAACGGAGTATCCGCAAGGCTTATCGGAAACCTTTCGGAAGGCACGGCGAGAGCGGTAATTAACGGAGACGAGAAGCGTTTTCTGGATAAGAGAAAGTAATTTAGGAGGAGAAGCATGAGTGCGGCAGATGACATTTTCATCAGAATGTGTAAAGACATACTTGAAAACGGAACCAGCACCGAAGGTGAGAAGGTGCGCCCTCACTGGGAGGACGGGGCTCCGGCCTATACCATTAAGCAGTTCGGCGTGGTAAACCGTTACGACCTTTCAAAGGAATTTCCGGCGATAACTCTCAGGCGCACGCCGATTAAATCTGCCGTTGACGAAGTGCTTTGGATCTGGCAGAAGAAATCCAACAACGTTCATGACCTTTCCACTCACATCTGGGATTCATGGGCAGATGCCGACGGCTCCATCGGAAAGGCCTACGGCTATCAGATGTCCGTGAAGCATCAGTACAAGGAAGGCATGTTCGACCAGGTGGACAGGGTGATTTACGACCTTAAGAACAATCCTTATTCCAGACGTATCATGACAAATATCTATGTGCATCAGGATCTTCACGAGATGAATCTCTATCCCTGCGCATACTCCATGACCTTTAACGTAACCAAACCAAAGGACAGCGAAAAGCTGGTGCTTAACACTATACTTAACCAGCGCTCTCAGGACATTCTTGCGGCAAATGCCTGGAATGTGGCTCAGTACGCAGCCCTTACCCACATGATCGCCCAGTGCTGCGACATGAATGTGGGAGAGTTTGTGCATGTGATCGCAGATGCCCATATCTACGACAGACATGTGCCGGTGATTAAGGAACTTATTGAAAGACCGTCCTATCCGGCTCCCAAGTTCTGGCTCAATCCGGAGATTAAGGACTTCTACAAGTTTACAAAGAATGATGTAAGATTCGATGACTATCAGTACGGCCCGGATGTGGACAAGATCCCGGTAGCCATCTAAGACAGTTTTGGTATTGATGACGTTGCAGGCGCGTCATCAAAGGAAGTACGCCTGCGGTATGGTATAAAGAATGAAAGCAATAGTAGCAGTAACAAAAGACTGGGGAATCGGCAAAGAAAACAAGCTTCTCATGAGCATTCCCGAGGACATGAAATTTTTCAGGGAAACCACCAAAAACAGCGTTGTGGTAATGGGAAGAAAGACTCTCGAGAGCTTCCCCGGAGGAAATCCTCTTAAGAACCGTTTCAACATTGTGATCACCAGGGACGATAACTACCGGAAGGAAGGGGTTACCGTGGTTCATTCCGTGGAAGCGGCCATGGCAGCGGCATCTGCGGCAATGTTAATGACCGATGACGCCGGTGAGAGAATCTACGGAGACTGCTTTGTCATCGGCGGCGAAAGCATTTACCGTCAGGCTCTCGACTATGTGGACACGGTTTTTGTTACCAAAATGGACATCAAGCTTCCGGCAGATTCCTTCTTCCCGAATCTTGATGAGGACGAGAATTTCAAACTGACACATTCTTCGGAGAACAAGGATTTTAACGGCGTAGGATTCAGATTCTGCGTGTATGAAAGGGCATAAAACAGGAATTTAGGGTATACCCCGCAAGCGAGGTAGAAATGTTTGATAAAATAATCAGCGGATTCGGAAGAATATTCAGGGGAGTCTTCGGTTTCCGCGAGGAAGTTCTCAAAAAAAGAGAAGAGCGGACCGGCATGAGGCAGAGTTACGGCGCCATGATTGCGAAGTTGGCGGTCGGTGCGTTCTTTGTTAGTGCAACGATGGCTTATTATGATTCCGGTGAAGAAACGGGATTGATCATTTTTGCTGCTGGTATAGCAATATCTTTTCTTGCCTGGGGCTTGGTACCGTTTCTTCGGGGACGCAAAAAGATAAAACTCCGTGAAGCAAGGCTGGCAAGGCAGCAGGAAATCGCAGAGATGGAACGCATAATGAATATGCCGCTTGATACTTTTCATAATCTTGATATAAAAAACTCCATGCAGAAACTGGACGGAACTCTTATCGAAGACGACGACACACCGGAGGAAATCGAGCTTAAAATGGCGAAGGAAATGCTCCGCGAAGGACTTATCACGGAAGCAGACTACGAGCGGAAGAAGAATAAGATCCTGGGCTTTTCTACGGCCGATCAGACAGCGAATAA
>CACYBJ010000136.1 GCA_902772565.1 uncultured Lachnospiraceae bacterium
CATTACAAGTTCGAAACTCCTCTTTTCTTCGATGACGTTTTCGAATATCTGGACGATGCCAGAATGAAGAGAACCGTTGAGCAGATCTGCGATTACAACGGTCAGAAGATTGTTCTTTGCTTCAACAACAGAATCGAGGCTTTCCTTAACGAACTTTCAGTCGACAAAAAGAGGGTTATCTACCTTTAATAACAACCGGACTCAGAAATCTCATTTTAGCACGGTAATCAGGGCTTCCTTACGGACAGATACGCGGCAGGCTATCTCCGAAAGGAAGCCTTTTTGTAAATTCTTTTAAATATTTTTTCTAAAAAAACGAACCTTTATCTTTTCAATGACATTTATAGGGTGTAAGGCAAAAAGCTGCAGTATAAATGCCGGGAGGAATCCATGAATTCAAGTAGTATCTCAGGCTACATAGAGGAATACGGCAAAGACGTTTACTCCTTTTGTGTATACCTGACAAGAAACAGGGAAGATGCGGAGGATCTGTATCAGCAGACATTTCTCACAGCCCTTTCAAAACCCGATGATGCGGTAACAGGCAATCCGAAATCCTTTTTGATTTCCATTGCCGCAAACCATTGGCGAAACGAAAGAAGGAAAAGAATTTGGAGAAATGAAAAAGCAGGTATAGTTCACTTCGGCGAAGGCGATGCAGATGCCGCCGCCGATCTCCATCCCAATGCGGAAGAAGATTTCATAAAAAACGATGAAATAAAAGTTCTTCGGGAAAACGTAAAAAAACTGGCGGATAAATACCGCGTAACAGTTCTTATGTTTTACATGGAAGAGATGTCACTTAAGGAAATCGCATCTGCGCTTAACGTCCCTGTGGGTACCGTCAAAAGCAGGCTTAACAAAGCCAAATCAATTCTAAAGGAGATGATGGCCGACTATGAAAGATAAAATGGATGAATTATTAAAAACAGCTCTTACTCCGGATACAGAGCCCGATACCGAGTTGAACCAAAGACTCACGGAATTGATCTCTGAAAATGAAAGGATAAAGGAAATGAAACCAAAGAAAATGATACCGGCCGCTGCCATTGCAGCAATTATGGGAGTGCTTGTACTCTGCCCCGTAGGCGCAATTGCCGCCAACAAAATTATAAAGGAAAAATTCACGAAAGGTAACTCAACCGTAACAGAGCATTCCTTCTCAAAAGGCAATCCTGACTACGTAGACGATGACGCTATTATCGCAGATTCCGAAGATCCTACCGTAGAAAACCTTAACGAAAGAGACGGCGGAGAAGATGACAACTGGATCCGCATGAGAAGCGAACTTGTAAACGGCAAATACACAAACACCCGTTACTACTATGACGATTATTCACTTGCCATCACAGACTCAGGCTTTGAAAACTGGCTCACAGAAAGCTACGAACTCTCGGATCCTGCATGTTACTGTGAAACTACGGCAGATGACCTTACTGAAACCATGAAATCCCTGGATGCAAACTTCAAGTACAGCGGCAAGGAATTTGCCTTAAGTATGGACAACAAGACCGCCGATCAGGCGTCAGACCTGGCCTACAGCATCCAGCTCAATGAGTCTTCCAACTTCAGAACCTACACTTCTGCAAGCGGTCTTGACTTCGACCTTGTGGATGACATCGGAAGCGACAGAGCAGATGTCATCACCTATACTATCATCGAAACAGAAGGCTTTAGAGGAAGTCTGGAGTTCCTTGATATGACTGAAGATGAGATCCATGCCATTCTCGACAGCGTTTCCTTCGTACCGGCTCCGGATTATGAGCCTGAGGTATGCGAAGGTGCAGTTACCGAATAAAACAGATTGATTGAACACCAAAAATACCCTGCCATCCACGTGTTGGCAGGGTGTTTTGCTGATAATTCATGCTATTTATACGCATCATACGCCTTGGTGTAGAACTTCATCAGCACATCCACCACGGGCTTGGGCCAGAACTTAAGGAACATCTCCCTGTCCTCTTTTGCTCTTCCGCCGTCATCTATGAACTCTTTACTGGTGGCATCCTTATGCATTCTGTAAAGCAGAAGGATTTTCGGAGAGTAGGCCCATGCGCCCTTCTCACCTGCCATTTTAAGGAAGGTATCCCAGTCGATGTTAAAACTCTTGTCCGATGTAAAGTAGGAATCTCCCAGCATTTCCTTGTTGTAGGTTACTGCCGGACAGCAGATACTGTTTCCGAGGGCCAGAATGGCCTTTTTTACCACTTTTACATCCGACAGCGACTTAATCCTAAGGGGAGTGCGAAGAAGCCTTCTGATGCGTGAATTGGCATTCTCAAAGTGATTTCCGTCGGCGTCCACCGGACGATAGTCCGAAACGAAAGCCATGGGTGACGCTTTGTACTTCGTTACAGTCTCGTGCATTACCTCAAGATACTTTTTGCTGTAGATGTCATCCTGATGCGCTACCGTGACCCACTTTGTAGCGGCAGCATCATAGGCTGCGTTCCAGTCATCTTTTATGTTGCTTTGTCCTTCACGAACAATAAGAGGAATGCCGTACTTGCGGGCCAGTCCCCTGATGTGCTCGTTGGGAGTTGAAGTAACCATGAGAACGAAACTTGTAACGGTCTGCCTCATAATACTTCTGATGCAGGTCTCCAGATACTCCGATTCCTTATAGGCACAGATCACGAAAGTGTGATCCGTAAATGTGCGGGCTGATGCATCTGCCTGTTTTTTATCCAAAGTTTCGGTCCAACTCACTTTACTAACCTCTTCGTGCCGGTCTCTCGCTGTCGCGGTTTATGACGCGGCCTTCACTGTCTCTGTCTCTTAAATACTTCTCAACAATATATCTCGGTCTGTGCTTTGATTCCAGATAGACCTTTCCGATGTATTCGCCGATGATACCGATGGCAAAAAGCTGAAGTCCTCCCAGGGCCCAGATGGAAACCATGGTAGATGCCCAGCCTCGGATCGTATGACCTTTCAGTGCGCCGACAATCATCCAGATAAGGAACAGGATACTGATAAAAAATATACACACGCCAAGGGCTGCTATGAGTCTTATGGGGCGCACGCTCATGGAGGTAATGCCGTCCTCGGCAAATCTGATCATGCTTCCGAGCTTGTACTTGGACTTGCCTGCATAGCGCTTGCCTCTTTCGTACTCCACAACTCCGGTCTGAAAGCCCACCAGCGGAACCAGCCCCCTAAGAAACAGGTTTACTTCCTTGTAATTCTTAAGTTCTTTAAGCGCCCTGCGGCTAAGGAGTCTGTAATCGGCATGGTTGTAAACCACTTCCGTACCCATGAGGCGCATAAAACGGTAAAATGCCTGGGCGGTGAAACGCTTGAAAAACGAATCGGTCTTTCGTGAGTTACGGACGCCGTAAACAATCTCGCAGCCTTCGTTATACTTCTCGATAAATTGATCCAGAACTTCAATGTCATCCTGCAGATCCGCATCCATCGAAATGGTCACATCACACTCGTCTTTAACGGTCATGAGACCGCAGAGAAGAGCATTCTGATGCCCGCGGTTTCGGGATGACTTAATGCCTCTGACTCTAATGTTCTCGCGGTACAGTTCCTCTATAAGTTCCCAGGTCCCGTCATAAGAACCGTCGTCCACGAAAACCATGCGGCTGTCTTCCGTAATAAGGCCTGCAGAAATCATGCGTGACAGCTTGTCGTCAAGCCTCTATTCGGTTTCCCTAAGCACTTCAATTTCGTTATAGCACGGTATAACAAGATAGAGTTTAACCGGTCTTGCCATATTTCATTCCCCTATACATAATTTGGTATCA
>CACYBJ010000137.1 GCA_902772565.1 uncultured Lachnospiraceae bacterium
AATTTCCCTGGCACGGTAGAGTGCTCCTATAGCGCGCTTGTAGGCGGCTTTGGAAAGGCCAAAACGGGCTTTGATAGCTTCCGGCGAGGATTTGTCTCCCAAAGGAATGAAACCGCCTGCGGCGTGAAGTGAGAGCAGTACCAGGCGGGCATCCGCATCCATCTGAAGGTGGATCTTCTCTCTTGTGGAAAGTGTGAGCCTTCCGTCGTCGGTTACCTTAACTACACGGCATTCTATTCTGGCGCCTATTGGAATGGGATGGAAGAGTTCGTTCTTCGGAATCAGTGCCGAATAGATGTCATCCACCGCAACGAAGGTGCCGAAGTTTCCGCTTACTTCATAAACCGTACCTTCTACTCTGTCATCGGCTGCATAAGGCGAGTTGGGGAGAAGGTAGTGGTAGATTTTCATGGTGGATGAAAGTCTTCCTGTTTTGTCAATGTAAAGGGCTACAAGTACTTCGTCGTTTTTTTCGACTTTCTTTGTCTGCTCCCTGAAAGGAAGAAGAAGGTCCTTGGTGAGGCCCCAGTCCAGGAAAGCTCCGATTTTGGTAACTTCCTTTACTTTGAGTCTCGCTACTTTGTTAAGAGTGATCAAAGGCTCGGCGGTGGTTGCTACCGGTCTGTCCTCCGAATCTCTGTAAACGAATACATTTACTTTATCGCCTAATTTATAACCCTTTGACTGATTCTTCGGAAGAAGGATGGTTTCCTCCGAAAGCAGTGCGCGGTCGTTGGGTTCAAAGGCCGGCTTGTTGTCGCCGAGCATGAGTCCGTGATCCGTTATTTCCATAACCGTAAGGTTCTGTATTTCTCCGAGTTTTATCATTTTACCCTCCATGGGATTTTTATCGAATAAAGTATAACATAGATAAGGGCATATGATAATCATTTTCTTTACAAAAACATTCTAACATTGTAGAATTGAGTAAAATATGGTGTTTTGAAAGGTGCTGTTATGCAGGCGAAACAAGAATTCAAATATGCAAATATCCTTTTTACGGGCACAATAGTCTTTATGACCCTGCTCTCCGTGATAGGTGTGACTGCAATAATTAAGACAATAGCCGGCGGAGAAGACTATGTAAAAAACGTAACTGTCTCCCAATTTGAGCTGATTATACCTGCGGCAGTCTATTTTGTTTTTTGCCGGCGATATCTTAAAAATTATGAGTGCGGCGCAGCTGCAGAAGTTTGTAAACGTACCGGCATCAGGATGATCGGGCCCGTGAAAATAGTTCTTGCGGTGCTTTCGGCTGCTGCTTTTATTCCTTTTCTCACATTTATAAACAACCTTTCCCTTGTGAGTTTTTCGGACAAAACTACGGCAAATGCCCTGGCTGCGTCTGCAAAATACCCGTTTATCGTTATGTTTATACTTATTGCGGTCCTGCCCGCACTGGTGGAGGAGATGCTTTTCAGGGGGATATACTATCATGTGTACAAAAAGGCGGGAAGCCTTATAGGAATACTTGTATCCGCCCTCTTTTTCGGGCTGATGCACAGCAACTTCAACCAGTTTGCATATGCCTTTATAGCGGGCATTGTCTTTTCGGTATTTGTGAGTCTATCCGGAAGCGTGGTTTATACCGTAATTATGCACATTCTGATAAACGGAACCACTGTTTTTTCCTTTTATTCCAAGGATTTCGGGCTTAATCTGCCCGGGTATTTCACTGAGTCCCATCATGAATCCGTATCGGAGGTATTCAGTTACTATTTTCTACCTGCCCTTATAGGGAGTTTTGTTATGGTTTTGTGTGTGTCTGCTCTGTTTTACATGAAAAAACAGGCTGAAAAGGCAGGTGAATCTGCCGAAACCGATACCGAAATACTTAAGGGAAGCTTTAAGGTGCGGTTTTTTGGAATAATGGATCAGTATTTCTTCACCGGAGTAACCATAATGGTGCTAAATATGATAGCAGTTGAAATTCTCAAATAAGACCTGATTCCGTGCGACTTTTGTAGAAAAAATCAAAAAAAGCCAGTATCGTGCCGTAGAATAATTTTATATTCCGGCACGATTTTTATCTATTGGGGTAGTTCTCGAAAATGTGTTTGCGGCTGAAAAAATCGAATTGTTCAGTCAATAAGCCACATATTTGAAAATGAGTGTAATCGAATCTTTGAATTACAGAACTTTATTTATTTTGGTTTATCCACTTGACAAAATTCGGATCAGACCCTTTTTTTGCAAGTTATCACATGATTACCGGTGGATTGTTAATAAAAATGTGGATAATTTTTTGCGGTTTTCAAGGGTTTCAAGGTTGTCAACAGATTTATCCACTTTATCCACAGGGGTGTTATACGTTGGTAGAATGCAGGGAAAATACACAATTCAAACAATGAGCAGCTCCGGAGGGGGTAAAATATTGTATAGGTTTGCGCGGAATTGTTCAGTAATATGCCTTGATAAAACTGAAATTTAAGAAATAATATACTGCAAAATTTTTCGAAACTGTTAAATAGTAAGAAAAATACGTCGTGGAATTGTACTTTGTGTCAAAATCTAAATACAACTTTTGGTCAAACCAATACCCTCTTAACCCGCCAAAACTGATTTTGGACTGTTGGTCGAGTATTTTGGTATGTAATGCCAATATATTTCGCGAAATCGTCATATTTTATACTGAAATCCGTGTAACATTTCCCATCGGTACCGGAAAGTGCTTTTTTGAGTTCCTGTCCGGTTGGTGCTTTTTCCGTATTATGCACCAGCCGGTTTTAAAAGTGCGGCTTTTAGGTTTGGGGTTTCCAACTGAAATCCGTGTTTCCAATCTTTATATCAATACCCGTGAAACTTCCTTTACACCACCCTACGTTAAATGGTATAATATTCGAACGTGGGCTTTCTTATGTTTATAAAAAAAGGCCCCTGACATCAGGTTTGTTTGAAAGCAGTTTTCGAACCCGTTGGTAACGATGCAGGCGCGTTACCAAAGGTGCACACCGTCTGCGAGTGGTAGAATAGATGAATTTAGTTGAGAAAATATTCGGAACACACAGTGAACATGAAATAAAGAGAATCACTCCGATAGTAGATCAGATAGAGGCACTTGAGCCCGAGATGGAAAAACTTTCCGATGAAGAACTTAAGGCCCAGACAGATAAGTTTAAAGAAAGACTTGAAAAGGGTGAGACCCTTGACGATATCCTTCCGGAAGCCTATGCAACCGTAAGAGAAGCAGCAAAGCGAGTTCTCGGACAGCGTGCCTACAGAGTTCAGCTCATGGGTGGTGTGGTTTTACATCAGGGTCGAATCGCTGAAATGAAAACCGGTGAAGGTAAGACCCTCGTATCAACCTTCCCTGTTTACCTTAACGCTCTTGAGGGTAAGGGCGTTCACGTAGTAACCGTAAACGACTACCTGGCCAACCGAGACAGCGAGTGGATGGGTGAAGTACACAGATTCTTAGGTCTTACCGTAGGAACCATTCTTCAGGGTATGGAGAACGACGACAGACGTGCGGCATATGCCTGCGACATCACCTACGGAACCAACAACGAACTCGGATTCGATTACCTTCGTGACAACATGGTAATCTACAAAGAGAAGCTTGTTCAGAGAGGCCTTCACTATGCCGTAATCGATGAGGTGGACTCGGTTCTTATCGATGAGGCCAGAACTCCTCTTATCATTTCCGGTATGAGCGGAAAATCCACTAAGCTTTACGAAGTATGCAACATCCTTGCTCAGCAGCTCAAAAAAGGTACCGCCAAGGAACTTACCCAGATGGACATGATCATGGGTGTTGACGAAGAGGAAACCGGCGACTTCGTAGTAGATGAAAAAGAAAAGACAGTTAACCTTACCGCAGAAGGTGTTAAGAAGGTAGAAAACTTCTTCAAGATCGATAACCTGGCAGATGCCGAGAACCTCGACATCCAGCATCATATCATCCTTGCCCTTCGTGCCAACTACATTATGCACAGGGATCAGGACTATGTAGTTGCAGGAGAGGAAGGCGAGAAGGAAGTTCTTATCGTCGATGACTTCACCGGACGTATCATGCCGGGAAGACGTTACAGCGACGGTCTTCATCAGGCAATCGAAGCCAAGGAACATGTAAAGGTAAGACGTGAGAGCAGAACTCTTGCCACCATTACTTTCCAGAACTTCTTCAATAAGTATGATAAAAAGTGCGGTATGACAGGTACTGCCCTTACAGAAGAACAGGAATTCCGTGAAATCTACGGCATGGACGTTATTGTCGTTCCTACCAACAAGCCGATTGCAAGAATCGACCTTGAGGATGCGGTTTTCAGAACCAAGAAGGAAAAACTCAATGCCATCGTGGAAGAGGTAAAGAGCGCTCACGAAAGACAGCAGCCGGTACTTGTAGGTACTGTTAATATCGATTCATCCGAAGAGATTTCCGCACTTCTTAAGAAGGCAAGAATCCCTCATAACGTACTTAATGCAAAGTATCATGAAATGGAAGCTGAAATCGTTGCTCAGGCAGGTCAGATCGGTGCCGTAACCATCGCCACCAACATGGCAGGTCGAGGAACCGATATCAAGCTCGGCGAAGGCGTAAAGGAACTTGGCGGTCTTAAGATCATCGGTACCGAAAGACATGAGTCCCGCCGTATCGATAACCAGCTCCGCGGTCGTTCCGGTCGTCAGGGTGACGTGGGTGAATCCAGATTCTACATCTCCCTCGAAGACGATCTCATGAGACTTTTCGGTTCCGAAAGAATGATGTCCATCTTTAAGACCCTCGGTGTTACCAACGGTCAGGAAATACATCACAAGATGCTTTCCTCCGTTATCGAGAAGGCTCAGAAGAAGATAGAAGACAACAACTTCGGCATCCGCCGTAACCTTATGGAATATGACATCGTAAATAACGAGCAGCGTGAAATTATTTACGAAGAAAGAAGAAGAGTACTTGACGGCGAAAACATGAGAGATGCCATTCTCAACATGGTAAGCGCCGTAACAGGCAAGATCGTCGATCACTGCATCGGCGAGGACCAGGATCCTTCGGAATGGAACATGGGCGAGCTTGATTCCATGCTTCAGAACATTTTCCCTCAGGCAGATGCCAAAGTAATCGCTGCCGATGCGGAAGGTCTTAAGAAGGAAGCTTTCAAGGAAAAACTCATAGAAGAAACCAAAAAGATGTATGAAGGACAGGAAGCACAGTTCCCTCTTGCCGAGCAGTTCAGAGAGGCTGAGCGTGTAATCCTTCTCCGCTGCATTGATACAAGATGGATGCAGCACATCGATGACATGGAACAGTTAAGACAGGGTATCGGTCTCCAGGCCTACGGTCAGATGAAGCCTGCTCAGGAATACAAGATGCAGGGCTATGACATGTTCGAAGAAATGACCGAAGGTATCGCAGAGGATACCGTAAGAACCCTTATGCACCTTAAGGTTGAGCAGAAGGTTGAACGTGAGGAGGTTGCCAAGGCAACCGGCACCAACCGTGACGACTCAGGTGTAAACAAGACTGTCAAGAGAACCCAGAAGAAACTTATGCCTAACGAACCTTGCTGGTGCGGCAGCGGTAAGAAGTATAAATTCTGCCACATGCAGGAAGATAAGGCCAACGGAAAGAATTAATTCTCGGAGTATATATGGTAGAACTTGACCAGATCAAATTTGAATTAAGAGATTTTAAGGAAAGACTTGCCGAGCTTGCGGCAGGTCTTTCCGTGTCTGAAAAGCTAAACAGGATAGAAGAACTGGAAAGAAACATGGAGGAGCCGGACTTCTGGAACGATGCGGATGCATCTGCCGGAAAGGTTCAGGAATTAAAGAGCCTTAAGACTTCGGTGGAGACCATGGAAAAATTAAACCAAAGCCGCGATGACATCCTTACCCTGATAGATATGGCCGACGAAGAAAACGACGAAAGCCTTATCCCCGAAGTAAAGGACGAGTATGCAGCCTTTCTTGAAAGCTATGAAAGTCTCAGAATGGGCATGCTTCTTAACGGACAGTATGACAGATACAATGCCATTGTTTCGCTTCATGCAGGTGCCGGCGGTACCGAAAGCTGTGACTGGGCGGACATGCTTTTCAGAATGTATCAGAGATGGTGTACCAAGAAGGGCTACAAGGTAGAGCTGCTTGACATACTTGACGGCGACGAGGCAGGAATCAAGTCCGTTACCTTCCAGGTGGACGGCGAGAATGCCTACGGTTACCTTAAGAGTGAGCACGGCGTGCACAGACTTGTACGAATCTCGCCTTTTAACGCGGCAGGCAAGAGACAGACCAGTTTCGTATCCTGCGATGTTATGCCTGACATAGAAGACAATATTGAAATAGAAATAAATCCCGATGACCTTAGGGTGGATACCTACCATTCCAGCGGCGCCGGCGGTCAGCACATCAACAAGACCAGCTCCGCCATCAGAATCACGCATCTGCCTACGGGAATAGTTGTACAGTGCCAGAACGAGCGTTCCCAGCTTCAGAACAAGGAGAAGGCTATGCAGATGCTTAAAGCCAAGCTCTACCTTCTTGAGCAGCAGAAGCAGGCAGATCATGTGGCGGGCATCAGAGGCGAAGTAAAGGATGTGAATTTCGGATCCCAGATCCGCTCCTATGTGCTTCAGCCCTACACCCTTGTTAAGGATGTAAGAACAGGTGTGGAAAGCGGAAATGCCCAGGCGGTTCTTGACGGCGATCTGGACAGCTTTATGAACGGATACCTGGCATGGAACGCCAACGGACGCAAGCCTGTTGCAGGCGCAGGAGACGTGGAATAACAGGAGAAAAAGTGGATCATTTTGAATTACATTCCGATTACCAACCTACCGGCGATCAGCCTGAGGCCATAAAGAAACTGGTGGAAGGTTTCAGAGAGGGGAATCAGGCGGAAACCCTGCTTGGTGTTACCGGCTCCGGAAAGACCTTTACCATGGCCAATATTATAAAGGAACTTAATGTTCCTACTCTTGTTATGGCTCATAACAAGACTCTTGCGGCTCAGCTTTACAGCGAGTTTAAGGAATTCTTCCCCAACAATGCGGTGGAGTACTTTGTTTCCTACTATGATTATTATCAGCCGGAGGCCTACGTTCCTTCCACTGATACCTATATAGAAAAAGATTCGGACATAAACGATGAAATCGACCGTCTGCGTCACTCGGCTACGGCAGCTCTTTCCGAAAGAAGAGATGTAATAGTGGTAGCCAGTGTGTCCTGCATATACGGTCTGGGTTCACCGGTGGATTACCAGAACATGACCCTGTCCATCCGTCCGGGCATGGTAAAGGACCGGGACGAGGTAATCGAGCGTCTGGTGGACATACAGTACGACCGGGGAGACATGGATTATAAGCGAGGCACCTTCCGTGTTCACGGAGATGTTGTGGAAATCTTCCCTGTGGCAAGTACCAACAACGAAGCAATCCGTGTGGAATTCTTCGGTGACGAAATCGACAGAATCTGCACCTTCGACGCCCTGACAGGAGAAGTTAAAAATACTCTTGAGCACTATGTTGCCTTTCCGGCTTCCCACTATGTTGTTCCGGAGGAGCAGATGGAAGATGCCATCGGCGACATCGAAAACGAACTTTCGGAGAGAACTTCCTACTTTAAAGGAGAGGGAAGACTTCTTGAAGCCCAGAGGATTTCCGAGCGAACCAACTTTGATATCGAGATGCTTCGGGAGACCGGATTCTGCAGCGGTATCGAAAACTATTCCATGCATCTTGCAAGGCGTACTCCGGAAGATCCGCCTTACACTTTGATGGATTATTTCCCAAAGGATTACCTTATTATCGTAGATGAAAGCCACATGACAGTGCCCCAGATCAGGGGTAT
>CACYBJ010000138.1 GCA_902772565.1 uncultured Lachnospiraceae bacterium
CGGAAACACTTTTGAAGCCTACTTTTCCGACTCAGGCAATGAAACGGGCGGCTCACAGAATTTCTCCGGCAATAATCCGCAGGACTATGAGAAGTGCTGGGGTGCCATCGTTACAAGTCAGGAAATGATAGACGGAATGAAAGCCGCAGGTTTTAAAACCGTTCGTATTCCTGTCTACTGGGGAAACATGATGAAGGACGACGGTAATTTCAACATCAACCCCGCCTACTTCAAAAGAATAGACGAAGTCGTTTCATACTGCCGCAACGACGGTCTTTACGTAGTAATCAATATGCACCATTATGACGAGTATATTATCAAGCACTACGACGAAGAACAGGTTTATAACATCACCCGTCACATTTGGAAACAGATTGCAGAGCACTATAAAGACTGTTCCGATTATGTTGTCTTTGAAGGCTTTAACGAAAACCTCGGAACTACGAAAAGCGGCACCAATTATTCAACAACCGAAATCTATAATTACGTCAACAACATGAATAAGATTTTTGTCGAAACGGTTAGGGCGACCGGCGGAAACAATGCAAAGCGCGTTCTTATCTGCTCGGGCTACTGGACCAATATCGACAATACTTCCGATTCGAAATTCGTAATGCCTGCAGATACCGTTTCGGACAGATTAATGGTTTCCGTTCACTATGTTGATAACAGCATGTACTGGGAAAAGACTATCGGAACACAAAAATGGGTCGACTATATTTATGACCAGTGTGAAAAGCTGAAAAATGCCTTCACAAGTAAAGGCATTCCGGTATTTATGGGTGAAACCACCGCAGGATACCCGACGTCCAATTTCGGAAAGAATCCGACCTACACCACATCGGCAGCATGTATAGAATATGTTCTCGGAAAGCTTTATGATTACGGATTTGTTCCTGTCTACTGGGATACATGTGACAGCGGAAATCCCGCAAAAAGTTTCTACAACAGAAAAACCTGCAAACTGCAGGATGACACTATCGCAGCTTTTATAAAAGAATATGCTGCAAAATACTGATAAAAAAATGCCCCTTTCACAGGGGCATTTTTATTTGAATTATTTACGCTGATTTCTCTCCGGATGATTTTTGTAAAACTCAACCTTGTCTTTGTACATTCTGCCGTCCGCAGTCTGAATTGCGGAATTAAGATCGTACTCTCCCACGCAATGCTCGCTTCCGATAGCGAAGCTTACATCACCTGTGTTTTCCGAAAGTCCGCGAAGCCGGCTTATTCTAAGGTCGAGTTCTTCTTTCTTAATGCCGTTACATAAAACAACAAATTCATCTCCTCCGATACGGAATATATCATATCCGTCAAAGGCAAGCTTAAGAAGCGAAGCCGCTCTTACAAGAAGCCTGTCGCCCGCTTCATGACCGTTGGTGTCATTCATTGCTTTAAGTCCGTTAAGATCTGCATATGCGATACCCATCTCTTCCGGAAGCTTTTCCGAACCCGAGGAATAACGCTCGATAAGATCTTTCATGGCATTTCTGTTTCCGACCTGTGTCAGTGCGTCGACAGTGCTTTTGATTTCAAGCCTCGAAACAAGCTGATGGTTTGCAATAACCGCAGCGATAATGAAAGTTGAAAGCTCGAGCGTCTCTTTTATTTTATCCTTTTTTGACGTATCGTAATTGGCTGCCCAGATGAATCCGACAAGCATCTGATTGTAGCGGATGGCGTAAAGGATAATGTTTCTGATATCGTTTACGACCAACGACTCGTACCACTGCGGATCCCTTTCCTTTATCACGGTAAGATCGTCGAGGATAAGACAGTCGCTTAATGCAAGATCTCTCTCCCAGCTTTCCGCAACCTCAAAAGGCGTCCGTCCCATTCCGGCGGCAAATGTCTTCAGGTATTCATTCTGAAGCCCTTCTTCATTGATAAAATCACATTTGCGGTTGCTCTTGTCCATCGTATAAAGCGAACATCTCTCCGCGCCGCAGAATGCTCTGATGTCTTTTGCGGTCGATGCCATGGCATTATAGAAATCGTGTGTTTCATGCAGTTTGATACTGATTTCCATAACCGCATTGGCCACGTCGGATGACTTCCTCGCTATGGAGTCGGTGTCTACCTCCGCGGAATAGGTTATGATATACATACAGTAAACGGTTTTGCCTGCATTTTCACTTTCCGCATTTTCTTTGCCTGCTTCATCCCATATATCGGCTATCGGAATGTAGAATCCCTTTAGCCATACGCCTCTTGCATTCACATAGGAATAAAGCGGCTGGGATGTGCTTCCGCATTTATACAAAAAGCTTTCGAAATTAAGATCCATCCAGTAATTTCGATACGGAATGCCCGGATAAAACTCCGGTGCGTTCGGATTCATGGCAAGCATCCCCACATTCATTTTGTTGACGGCCATCAGGCGTATTTCGCTAAAAGACCCGTCCGGTAAAATATCAAACGCAAACAGACTCGCAAGTCCGTTTATCCCTTCAATCCATGTCTGATAATCCATATGCACCCCACCTTCTCAGTCCGCTAATCTACGGACCGCTTACCCCTATTATAAACATTTAAAATACATTGCGCAAACTCTATATTTCCTGTTTTGTTTCAAAAACAACGGCTCCGTGAGGTTTTGTTTTTACCGGTATTACCGTGCTGCCGTCTGCCGTTTCCGTATCCACTTTATTGCCGCTCCATAATTCCGTCACGTTAACATGGGACGAAAGGATTTCGGCCTCCGACAGATCAAGCCTTATTTCACACTCTTCATCACCGGTATTAAACAAAGCGACAAAACTTCCGCCTTCTGCATTTGACGCGGTCCAGAGAATGTGTTCGGTGCCGTTTTCAGGTCTGCGCCATACCTGGTGGGCATTTCTTGCATTCCTGTGCATACGAAGAATATCCGCATTTGTTATCAGGCTCATGGTAAAATCGTCAAATCCGGTCATATCACCGCCGATGATAAGCGGCGAACGGAATATCGACCAAAGCGACAGCATGGTTATCTGCTCATCTTTTGTGAACTTTGTCCTGTTTGCTTTGTCATAATCCTGAAGTATGGGTCCGATGGGAAGCATATCGGCATCGGGCCAGTTACCCGCACCCGTGTGTATCGACCACTTTTCCGCCCTTTCGAACATGGCATAAAGAAGTTCCCATTTATCCCAGAAATCGTCCGTGATCCTCCACATATCCGCAGTCTTCTTATAAAACTCCGAATATTCAAGAACTGCCGGACCGGGACTGATTGAAAACACCATGTCCCTGCCGCATGAATGAAGACAGTTACTTATCAACTCAAGTTCATCCGCAAGCTTCGGCATTTCCCTGCATATATCATCAAGCTTGATAAAATCAACACCCCAGGAAGCATAGAGTGCAAATATGCTGTCATAGTAAGCCTTTGCGCCCTCATGCTTTGGATTAAGACCGTACATGTCCGGATTCCAGGCACATATATTATTGGGCTCTGCGATATCGCGCGCAGTATAATCAGTACCGTAAACCGGCAGATTCGCATGAACCGCAGTTCTAGGAATACCACGCATAATATGAATGCCGAATTTTAGTCCGAGCGAATGCACGTAGTCAGCAAGAATCTTAAAGCCTGCACCGTCTTTTGCCGAAGGAAAACGGTTTACCGCAGGAAGGAGCCGGCCGTATTCGTCCATCGCAAGATCCTGAAACGGTATATAATCATGAGTCTTTGCTTCAGGCCCTGCCCACTGAATATCCACAACAATATATTCCCAGCCGTACTTTTTAAGATTATCGGCCATGAATTTTGCATTTTCTCTGACGGTTTCTTCGGTTACGCCTGCACCATAGCAGTCCCAACTGTTCCAGCCCAGGGGGGCGTGTTTTTTAATATCTGTCATTTTCTTCCTTTCCATTAACCGGTTAAGCAGTTTTTTAGTATTAAGCGGCCGCTTAGCAAAGCAGCTCTTTAATATATTCCAGCGCCTTTTCGGTCATAATACTTCCGGTCGGGTCGTCTGTCTGATCGGGCGGAATATCCGTTCCGATATTCTCAATGTGAAGTATTCTCTTTTCTTTCGCGTCTATTATTAGCACAACGGTGGTAACATCCGTTCTGTCACGTATGCCATCCGCAACGGGAGAAACCGAATAATAGTTTTCTTCCACGTTTGAGATGCATCCGCCGTAGGCAATCAGGTAACGGCATTCATCTGTCGTGTCGGCAAATACTTCGGCCGGAACATCCTTCAAAATATCCGCAAATATTCCCGACCAGCCTCCCGGCATAAGCGTCGGAGTCGAAAGCAATTCCTCATCATGTTTATTGACGGCCGTCGAAAAAGCCCCGTCTTTATCGGTATATGGTACGGTTAAATCACGAAGACGTAAACCGTCGGAATCAAGCATATGCATTTCACAACACAGCGCAATCTTTGAGCCGTCGGTAAGGTCTAAAGTGAAACCGGCCGTAATTTCGGCTTTAACATCACTGTTTTGAAATATTATATCGTAACCGTCGCCGGATTTTTCGAATTCAAAAACATTATCAAATATCTTATAATTCTCCGGCAGCGGCGAAATCGAACCTTCATCGGCAAGTCCGGTCAGTGCCTCAAGTACCGTTACGTCTGCCCAGTCGTCTTTTTTGCCGACGGTATCCGTATATGTCTTTTCAAGTCCGGTCAAACGTTTTATTTCCGCCTGACGTTTTTCATCGCTTTCAACGGAATCCGACGCTTTCCGATTGTTGTTTTCCGGTTCGGTTTTACTGTTCCCTGAGCATGCACACATAATGCAAATCAGGCACATCATTCCAATTGTCGGCAGAATTTTTTTCGTATTTTTCATAGTCGTAAAAGTCCTGTATCGGTTCGTTGGTTTAAAGAATCATTTCGGCGTATCCTGTTCCTGTTGCAAATCCCTGACCATGATATTTTTTTATCATCCATCCTTCACTACTCACTTTTTCAAAAACTCTTCTTTCCAAAAGTCATAATACTAAGTAAAGGCTATCTTTTTTTCTTACCTACAATCACACATGCCACACCTGAAATCATAAACAGTGCATCCAGGAAAAAAGAGGTTGTCTGCGGCTGATCCGGGTTTGCCGGATCTATAAGTAATGTAAAACTTTTTCCGTCTTTCATAATAACACCGTTATAGCTTGAAAGAACTATATCTTCATATTTCTTTCCCTTATATTCATAGGAAGCATATGCCTTATATCCCCTTTGGGGTTTACGAACCACCTTAAGCGTTGATTCCACGTGTTCATAGTTTATGACATGGTAAGCATCTTTACCGATCAGTACCAATGCCAGCAGAACAAGTATAATCCCAATGATTGAAAACACACTTTTCTTATTTGATTTTTTTGTAATACCTTTAGCTAAGCCCATCTATTTTCTTATTTTCCCTTCTTTAAACTCCGATTTATCCAAGTCTGTTATCCTAAATATAAGCCTTTTGAAATCTTCTTTTTTATTGTAACATATAATCCTTTTCTTTCCACACAAAAACGCCCTTGGAATGCAAGCATTCCAGGGGCGTATTCTTTGTTTTTCGTATCTCGTTGTTTCGAGAATATTATCTCTTTGAGAACTGAAAGCCTTTTAAAGCCAAGTCTTTCAAACGTAGTTCGGTTCTACCCGAATTCATTGTGTTACTCCCTGTTTAGTGCTGCTCAGCAGGTGGTCAATACTGCAAAAAAAGGTATAAAACCCGTATATGTATGAAAAAACTTATCTATTTAGTGCTGCTCAGCAGGCGGTCATTATCACCAAAAAAGGAATAAAATCCGTATCTATATGAAAAAACGTATCTATTTTGCACAACCTGGCCCACGAAGAACTCGGTTTGAAAGTAAATTCCTCAAGCCCTTTGATGAGGCAGCGGCGCATCATAAGACGTAAAGTGCATCTGGTTCAGCTCTGATTTGTTTTCAAAAAACCGTCCACTGATATGCAAAGCTTCCCGCTGGGAGGATTGGTATCATCCGTGCATTTACTTACTTTATAGATTATGTCTTCTAAGTATTTTTGCTCCTTTAATAGCATTTCGTTTAATCCATACAACGTTTTTTCCCTCTTTTCTTTTTTATTTGTGGTATTTGATATGAAATTACAAAGTATAGTGGAATTTGCAGTCAACTGACTTACATCTTTTGGTTGACTTGTTTTGATTAGTTTGGATTTGCAGTCAACTGCCTTGCATCTTCCGGTTGACTTGTTTTGATTATTTTGGACTTGCAGTCAACTGCTTTGCATCGTTCGGTTGACTTGTTTTGATTAGTTTGGATTTGCAGTCAACTACCTTGCATCTTTCGGTTGACTTGTTTTGATTATTTTGGATTTGCAGTCAACTGACTTGCATCTTTCGGTTGACTTGATTTGATTAAAATAAGATTTGAAGTCATCCTGAGGTGTAATAAGTCGTATTTGATTGTACAAAGACGTAATACGTTGTGAAACGATCAGGTATCTGTCATATTCTGTACAGAGGCATTTTTGTTATAGATTTTTATATATGAAAATCCTTC
>CACYBJ010000139.1 GCA_902772565.1 uncultured Lachnospiraceae bacterium
GTAGCGCAGTGAGGACAGGTGGTAAGAACCTTCTTTACTTCCCATTCCCTGTACTTTTCCCTTCTCTTAAGAGAAAGAGCGCCTGTAGGACATACCTCGGCACAATTGCCGCAGGATTCGCAGCCCGAGGTCTTCCAGTCTTTTCCGAAGGGGGCTTCCACTATGTGGAAAGTACCTGTCCGTCCGCTTGAAAGAGTCTTGTTTACTGTTTTTTCGTTACATTCGCTGATGCATCTCTGGCAGTGAATGCACTTGCTGGGATTATAGGCAATGTAAGGATTGTCCTTAAGCACCGGCATCTTCTTTTCGATTTCGGCGCGGGAACCCGCATATCCTGCTTCCTTTACTTCGTATCTGTTGCATAGTTCCTGAAGGCGGCATACGCCGTTATCCGTACAGTTCATGCAGTCCACATGATGGTTGGAAAGAAGAAGGCGCAGCATCTGCCTGCGGTAATCCTCGGTCTTTTCGGAATGAGTGGTTATTTCCATGCCTTCCTTGACCTTTGTTTTACATGCCGCAAACATGCCCTCGTAGCCGTTAATTTCAACCATACACAGACGGCAGGAGCCGATTTCGTTTACGTCCTTTAAGTAGCAAAGAGTAGGGATATCAATGCCGTTTCCCCTTGCTGCTTCAAGTATGGAAATGCCGTCTTCCACAGAAAGATTTTGTCCGTTAATAATAATATTTACCATATGCAACGGCCTCCTTCCATAGAACCGCAACCGTAGTGGTCGCATCTTAAGCATCTGCCGGATTCACGGGCAGCCTCTTCGTCGGTCATGGGAACTTCCACTTCATCAAAGTTCTCTCTTCTTTCGAAAGGATCTTTTTCTTCTATTTCCGCACGGCCCGTCGGAATACACTTGTTTGGCATAGCCGGAGGAGCCGAAACATCACAGTTGATCTTATGGTGGTAACCCAGGTATTCGTCTATGTTGTAGGCCGCCACCTGTCCTGCGGCAATGGCATTTATGGCTGTAGACGGACCTGTTACACAGTCACCGCCGGAAAATACACCCGGCATATCCTTAACCATGCAGGCTTCGTCGGCTTCTATTCTGCCTCTGTTTACAGGGATGCCCGCCGCTTCAAAGGCCGCCACGTCGCTTCTCTGACCTACGCCGAGAATAAGGACGTCGCAGAGGAAGCGGTAAGGGTAGGCACTGGAGTGCTCGGTGGTCATCATGCCGTACTTGTCATACTCAGCAACTATCTCAGGCTGAAGCCAAACAGCGGTTACCTTATCTCCCTCTTTTTCCGTTTCGATGTGAAGGAAGGAAAGAAGGGTTCTGAAACGCACGCCTTCCTGCATTGCACTTTCCACTTCAGATGCAAGGGCAGTCATGTCATCCCTCTTTCTGGTAAGTACATGTACGGTTTTGGCGCCGAGCCTTACGGCAGTTCTGGCCGCATCCATAGCCACGTTTCCGCCGCCGATAAGTACCACTCTCTTGCCGGTAAGGTCCATGGGATGTCCGCCGGCTACCTGCTGAAGGAAATCGGCCGCAGGAATTACGTTGCCTGCATCTGCATTTTCCATAGGCATACGGTTACCGATCTGGGCGCCGAGACCCAGGTAAAGGGCATCATACTCAGAACGAAGTTCCTCTACGGAAACATCTCGTCCCACTTTGGTATTATATTTAATTTCAATATCTCCTGCCTTGATTATGGAATTGATGTCGCAGTCAAGGCGGGCTTTGGGAAGGCGGTATTCGGGAATGCCGTATCTGAGCATTCCGCCGGCCTTTTCATGTTCTTCAAAGACCACTGCCTTATGTCCCATGAGCGCAAGAAAGTAAGCACAGGTGAGCCCCGAAGGGCCTGCGCCTACTATTGCTATTTTCTTTCCTGTTTTAACATTGGGTTTTGGAGGAGTTACGGTATCTGCGCTTACTTTATCAACGGCAAATTTCTTAAGACCCCTGATGTTAATGGGCGCATCAATGATACTCCTGCGGCATTTTCTTTCACATGGATGTTCGCATACCATGGCACATGCCGTAGGGAATGGATTCCTGTCCCTGATAAGATTGATGGCGCCGGCATAATCTCCCTCTTTGATAAGAGCGATGTAGCCCGGCACATCAACATGGGCGGGACAAAGAGTCATGCATGGTACGGTCTGAGTGACATTCTCCACGCATCTTCTGTTATTTATGTGGCTTACGTATTCGTCTTCGAATTCCGTAATGCTGTCGAGGACGAGACCCGCCGCAACAACACCCACCGCACAGTCGGCGGTTTCCGTGATCATGTTGCAGAGTTTTTTCATTTCTTCCAGGGTATCCATAGTGGCATCACCGGAAAGAATACTTCCCATAAGGCGGTCCGCTTCCACCAGACCGTCGCGGCAGGGAACGCATTTGCCGCAGGACTGATTCAGAGAAATCTGAAGCAGCGAGCGGTACAAAACGATCGGACACATTCCCGGCGGATACGAACTCATTCTTGAACGAAACTTACGAAGAACAACATCAATTCTCTGATTCATGCTGCCCTTTTTTTCAAGTTTTCTCATACCTTCCCCCCCAAATAGTTTTTATTCGTTTTTAGCGATTATTTTTATTATTAAATTTTACTATAAATTGGTTGAGATGTGAAATTGTTTATATAATACATCTGCCGGATACAGAGGGTTTGGCAAATTATAAGAAAAAAAAGACAGATTCTCCGTCCTTTTGAAAATAGAAAAAGCAGGCGGATTTCGCCTGCTTTAGATGAACAACCAAATATCAATCAGTGATTCGTAATGAGTTCTGTTTCGTCGTCCTCATA
>CACYBJ010000140.1 GCA_902772565.1 uncultured Lachnospiraceae bacterium
GTTTTTTTGAATTCTTCTTCGAACTATTCTGAGATGACTCTTCGTAATTCTTGTCCGAATTCTTATTCCGGAGGCCATTTAAATCTTTATCTTTCTGATCGGTCGAAGTTTCAGCCTGCTGATTCCTTACAGTATTATCCTGCTTCTTATTCTTCTGCCTGCTGCCCTTACCGGAACCACTCTGATTCTTCTTGGTGGTTCCATCCTTCTTTCCGTTGTTTTCATTCTTTACGGAAGAATTCTCCTGACCGTTATCGGCAGCCGGTGAAGTACTGCCATTCTGCTTTTTACTGCCGGCCTTTTTTTGATTATTATTTCTTCGATTTCTGTTACCGTATCCGGACTTTTTATTTCCGTAACCGTTTCTGTTTTCGGAAGCTCCTTCGGTTGCACCGCTCTCAGAATTACTGTTTTCACTTGCTGCAAAAGCCTCGGCATCTGCCTGGGGATTTTCCGGAACGTCCTTTGCTTTTACTCCGGCAGATGCAAACAGTGTTTTCTTTCTGCCTGCCTGCTTTTTAACCACCTGATGCTGGGTCTTGTCAGGCTCTTCGGCGGTTTTGCCGATGCCGATTCTGCCCAGTATCTTGCGGCCCATGCTGACCTTTCCTTCAAAGGTCTCATTGATTTCCTGTCTGCGGAGTATGGTACATCCGCTGACTTTCCGCATTTCATGAATGGCAGGGTCGTAGCCCTTGTCCTTCGAAATAACATAATAGTTTTTTGCAAGTTCTTTTGCAATATCATAGCCCATGTGAACCATGATAATAAAATCCAGCGCATTCTTGCCGATGTAAGTGTTGGTGATCAGTTCCACATGCGCGTCGGAATTGAAGATCCTGTCGGCATCTTTCATGGAGAGCTTGGAGGTCTGGGCGCCGATAAATATCTTCACCATGTCCTCGTCTCCAAGTCTTTCGATACCCTCAAGACCCTTCAGATTAACGTTTTCGTAATCAACGTATATTACTCTTTTCATTAAAAATAATCAACCTCTTTGGTATTCTTTCCCGGAAGTCCCAAAACTCCTGCATATGCAGGATACAGGCTTTAATCTCACCTGAGATTATCAAGAGTAAGAGAATAGGAAGGCACGAATTCCCTCAGGAATTCGTCGGCCTCAGGCACGTTCATTTCCCTGATGGCGCTTCTGGTGGCTTCCTTGGCACTGGAGAATTCTCTGTTTCCGAAGTTTTCCTCTTCGATACATTTTACAAGGGCCGAAAGCTTGTCGGCTGCCTTAACCAGTTTCCAAAGTTCCGCATCGTCTTCCTGCTTAAAGAAATACTGTCTGTACTCCTTGGCAATATCATCCGGAAGCATGGACAGAAGGCTTTCGTTGGCATTGTCTTCTATCTCATGGTAAATGTGCTTGATATCCTTGTTGTAATACTTAACAGGGGTAGGCATATCTCCCGTAATGATTTCGGAGCAGTCATGGTAAAGCGCAATAACGGCACATCTTTCCGGATTGTAATTCTTTCCGAAACGCACGTTTCCGATGATGGCAAGGGCCTGGGCGATCATAGCCACTTCCAGGGAGTGTTCGCTGATATTCTCCGGTGAGGAATTACGCATCAGTGCCCAACGCTCGATATATTTCATTCGCGACATCATCGCATAAAAATGATTACTCATAACTGCCTCTCTTCTCTGTCAGATGCCCGGCATCTACAGTTTTGAAAAAATCTTCTTCAAATACTGTCCGGTATAGGACTCTTTAACTTCCGCTACTTCCCGAGGCGTACCCTTTGCAACTATCGTTCCGCCGCCGTCACCGCCGTCGGGACCAATATCGATTATGTAGTCCGCGGTTTTGATGACGTCCAGATTGTGCTCGATTACAAGCACCGTGTTTCCGCCGTCGGTAAGTTTCTGTAATATCTGCACGAGTTTGTGCACATCTGCAAAATGAAGGCCTGTGGTGGGCTCATCAAGTATGTAAATGGTACGTCCCGTGCTCCTTCTGCTAAGTTCAGTCGCAAGCTTTACTCTCTGCGCCTCGCCTCCCGAAAGAAGGGTGGAGGGCTGCCCAAGTTTAAGATAGGAAAGACCCACATCATAAAGGGTCTGTATCTTATTCTTTATTTTAGGAACATTTGCGAAAAAAGTAAGTGCTTCTTCGACTGTCATTTCAAGGACATCATAAATGCTCTTGCCCTTGTATAAAACTTCCAGCGTCTCCCTGTTATAACGCTTTCCGCCGCAGACATCACATGTAACGTAAATATCGGGAAGAAAATTCATCTCGATCTTGTTCATTCCGTCGCCGGAACAGGCTTCGCATCTGCCGCCTTTTACGTTAAAGGAAAATCTGCCTTTTGAATAACCGCGCATTTTTGCATCCTGAGTCTTTGCAAAAAGGTCGCGTATCATATCGAACACACCGGTATAGGTTGCGGGATTGGACCTTGGGGTACGGCCGATGGGTGACTGGTCTATGTCGATGACCTTGTCCAGCTGCTCGATACCTTCCATGCCGTCGTGGAGTCCCGGTATGCATCTTGCCCTGTTAAGATCTTTGGCAAGACGCTTGTAAACTATCTCGGAAACCAGCGAACTCTTGCCGGAGCCGGAAACGCCGGTCACGCAGGTAAAGACTCCGAGAGGAATATCCACGTCTATGTTTTTAAGGTTGTGTTCTTTTGCGCCCTTTACCTTAAGGTATCCGGTGGCGCTTCTTACTTTGTCCGGTACGGGAATTACTTTCTTTCCGGAAAGATAGGCTCCCGTTACGGATTCTTCGCAGGCTATAATGTCGTCTACACTTCCGCAGGCCACCACTCTTCCGCCGTGTTCTCCCGCGCCGGGACCTACATCCACTATGTAGTCGGCTTCCAGCATGGTCTCTTCGTCATGCTCCACCACAATGAGCGTGTTTCCGAGATCACGCAGTTCCTTAAGGGAGTTAATGAGCCTGCTGTTGTCTTTTTGATGAAGGCCGATGCTTGGCTCGTCGAGGATATATGCCACGCCCACAAGGCCGGAGCCTATCTGGGTGGCAAGACGGATTCTCTGGGCTTCGCCGCCGGACAGAGAGCCGGTGGCACGGTCAAGAGTAAGATAGGAAAGACCTACATCATTTAAGAATTTCAGTCTGGAACGGATTTCCTTAAGAACCATTTCGCCCACCGTTGCACGGGAGCCTGTAAGGTTCAGACCGTTAACATAGTCCAGACATCTGCTGATATTTAACTCCGTAACTTCCGCAATATTCTTATCACCTACGGTTACGGCCAGCGAAGATTTTTTGAGACGTTTGCCCTTACATTCCTCACAGGGAGTGATAGTCATGAAGGTTTCGTATTCGGCACGGGTAGATTCCGCTGCCGTTTCACGGTAACGTCTCTGTACATTTACAAGAAGTCCTTCAAAGGCAATATTATACCTGCCTTCGCCTCTCTGACCCACGTAATGAACGGTTACTTCCTTACCGCCGGTACCGTACATAATAATATTCCTTATTTTCTCAGGATACTTTCCGTAGGGTGTTGAAAGGCTGAACTTATACTCCTTGGCCAGGGCTTCAAGAAGGCATCTGGTAAAGCTGCCCTTGGTGGTGGCCGACTGCCATCCCAGAACCGCAATTGCCCCTTCGTCTATGGAAAGAGACCAGTCCGGAATAAGGAGTTCTTCGGAGAATTCCATTTTAAAACCGAGACCGTGGCACACGGGACATGCGCCGAAGGGATTGTTAAACGAAAACGATCTGGGCTCGATTTCTTCTATGGAAATGTTGCAGTAAGGACATGCAAAACTCTGGGAATAGGTCTTAAGATTTCCGTCCATAGTATCGATTACAACGATACCCTCCGCAAGCTTAAGAGCATTCTCCAAAGATCCCGCAAGACGTCCTTCCAGTCCTTCCTTAACCACAAGACGGTCAATGACAATTGAGATGTCGTGCTTTATGTTTTTCTCGAGCTTTATATCCTCGGAAAGCTCGTACATATTGCCGTCGATCATCGCACGCACATAGCCGCTTTTGCGGGCATTTGCCAGAACCTTAGCATGCTCGCCCTTCCTGCCTTTTACCACAGGAGCCAGCACCATAAACTTGGTTCTTTCGGGAAGGAACATTATATCATCTACCATTTCATCCACGGTCTGACGCTTCACCTCCCTGCCGCAGTTCGGGCAGTGGGGAATGCCGATACGGGCGAACATCAGTCGGAAATAATCATAGATTTCCGTTACCGTACCTACTGTGGAACGTGGATTGTTATTGGTGGATTTCTGATCGATAGAGATGGCCGGGGGAAGTCCTTCTATGGTATCCACATCCGGTTTTTCCATCTGGCCGAGGAACATTCTGGAGTATGAAGAAAGAGACTCCATATACCTTCTCTGTCCTTCGGCATATATGGTATCGAAAGCAAGGGACGACTTGCCAGAGCCCGACAGACCGGTAAAAACCACCAGCTCGTCTCTCGGCACATCAAGGTCGATATTCTTTAGGTTATTCTCCCTTGCTCCTCTGATTTTTATATACTTCTTTTCAGCCATAATCTCTCTTTTTATACGGCAGATGCATCTGCCGCCTATTTTCCTTCGTAAAGGATCTTGTTGATTTCTATCATCTTGTCTCTGCACTCCGCTGCCAGCTCGAAATTCAGTTCCGCCGCTGCCAGATTCATGCGCTTCTTAACTTCCTTAAGGAGTTTTTCAAGTTCCTTATCGGACATGGATTCGATGTCCTTATCCAGCTTCTTGTCAAGCTTTCTGTCCACCTTCTTGGAGATGCTGATAAGGTCACGCACCGCCTTTTTAATGGTGGTGGGCGTAATGCCGTGCTCCTTGTTGTAGGCATCCTGAATGCCTCGCCTTCTTTCTGTTTCCTCAATGGCGATCTTCATGGAGTCGGTGTAAGTATCTGCATACATGATAACCCGGCCTTCGTCATTTCTGGCTGCCCGGCCGATGGTCTGAATAAGGGATGTGGCAGACCTGAGGAAACCTTCCTTGTCTGCATCAAGTATGGCCACCAGACCGATTTCCGGAATGTCCAGACCTTCCCTTAAAAGGTTGATACCCACCAGGACATCGAAGGCGTCCATTCGCATGTCACGTATGATTTCGCTTCGCTCAAGAGTATCAATGTCGGAATGCAGATACTTCACTCTGATTCCGATTTCCTTCATGTAATTTGTCAGTTCTTCAGCCATTCTCTTGGTAAGAGTGGTTACAAGAACTTTGTTTTTCTTCTCTGTTTCCTTGCGGATTTCCGCAACAAGATCGTCAATCTGACCGGCTACCGGTCTTACCGAAACTTCAGGATCCAGAAGTCCCGTAGGCCTTATCACCTGCTCGGCACGGCTGAGTTCATGAGCCTCTTCATAGTCCCCGGGAGTTGCCGAAACAAAGAGGATCTGATTGATTCTCTCCTCCCATTCCTCAAAGCAAAGAGGACGGTTATAAAGGGCGGAAGGCAAGCGAAATCCGTATTCTACTAATGTAGACTTCCTTGCACGGTCACCGTTAAACA
>CACYBJ010000141.1 GCA_902772565.1 uncultured Lachnospiraceae bacterium
CATACGGCCGTTGAAGATATTACTCTCACCGATGAAATCGGCTACGAAAGCATTCTTAGGCTCGTTGTAAATATCTTCGGGTGTGCCTATCTGCTGGATAAGACCGTCAGACATAACAACCACCTTATCGGACATGGTAAGGGCTTCTTCCTGATCATGGGTTACATAGATAAATGTAATGCCAAGTTCCTTATGCATGGACTTAAGCTCTATCTGCATTTCCTTACGCATCTTAAGATCGAGTGCACCGAGCGGCTCATCGAGAAGAAGAATCTCCGGTTCGTTTACAATGGCACGGGCAATGGCAATTCTCTGCTGCTGACCGCCTGAAAGGGTTGTTACGGAACGCTTGTCAAATCCTTCAAGGTCAACCATTGCAAGGGCCTTATGAACCTTTTCAACCGTTTCTTTGCGGCTCATCTTCTTAAGCTTAAGACCAAAAGCCACGTTGTCGAAAACATTAAGATGAGGGAACAGGGCATATCTCTGGAAAACCGTATTAATAGGTCTCTTAAAAGGAGGAAGCTTACTGATATCCTCTCCCTTAAGCAGAATTTCACCTTCTGTAGGTGACTCAAAGCCTGCTATCATTCTGAGCGTTGTAGTCTTTCCGCAACCGGAAGGTCCGAGAAATGTAACGAATTCACCCTTTTTGATCTCAAGGTTGAAATCTTCTACAACAAATGTGTTTCCATCGTAACTTTTCTTGATATTCTTAAGTTCGATGATGTTTTCCGAATTCTTTTTTTCCAATTCTATACTCCTCCAAAAACTCTGTTTCTATCTTCACCGCGAAGAAATGCGGATATATTTTCATAGGTCTCATCTATACAGCGCTGTCTCGCTTCTATGGCGCCCCATCCCTGATGCGGCGTAATAATCAGTTTCTCGCTGTCTTTAATGGCATTTAAGGGGTTGTCTGCCCTTATGGGCTCGGCGCTTAACACATCAAGTCCGGCTCCGGCTATGGTGTCATTCACAAGGGCATCGTAAAGAGCCTGCTCGTCAACGATTCCGCCTCTGCCAAGATTAAGAATGAAGGCTGATTTCTTCATCTGCGCCAGTTCATCTGCCGCAATAAGCCCCTTTGTCCTTTGGTTTAACGGACAGTGGATACTTATCACATCCGACTCCCTAAGAAGCTCGGACAGTTCAACCCGCCTGTAGGTTTCATTATTGTTTTTTCCGCTGGTGGAATAATAAATCACGTTGCATCCGAAGGCAGATGCCACCTCCGCAACTCTTCTTCCTATGGTTCCGAGGCCGATAATTCCCCAGGTTTTACCGTGGAGTTCATGATAAGTACGCCCGAAGTGGGAAAAAGCACCGGACTTTTCATATTCACCGTTTTTTACATAGGAATCGTAATAAGATATGTGTTCAAACAAAAAAAGCAACATCGTAAAGGTATGCAAAAGCACGGACTCTGTTGAATATCCGCTCACATTCTCTACAATGATGTTTCTTTTGTTCACATAGTCGAAGTCGACGTTATTGGTACCCGTCGCTGTCAGACATATAAGTTTAAGATTTTTGGCGCCGTCAAGAACGGCTGCATTCATCGGGATTTTGTTAACTACCACGATGTCTGCGTCTTTGATTCTGTTAGCATTTTCCTGTGGGTCGGATGCTCCGTAGCATACAACCTCTCCAAACTCCCTGAAACGATCTATTCGAACATCAAGTCCCAGAGAGTTTCTCTCCATGAAAACAATTCTCATCCATAAATCCTCCGATCCGCGAATAGAGATTATTTGCGCGGATACGAAGAATACTGTAATCCGCTATAGGACTGCCGGCAATATAATAAAAGCAGCAAGAGCAATATAACATATAATCATTCCCGGGGAAAGTATTGTTTTTAAAACCGGGAATCTTTTTTGGTTTTCATCCTCCAAAGAGAACATATTAAGGTGTGTAAGAAGGTAGATAACACCTATAAAAGCCATAACATACTCTGCAAGTGTCATAATAAGACCTATGGTAAGATACATTAAGGCATCACTGTTTTCAGTCAGAGCCTTAATAGTCTCACCTTCGTTTGCGCCGAGTATCTGTGAAAGACTGCCCACACCGGCCGCTTCTGCTGCCTGGGAATATAAGAACATAATAACCATAGAGTACAGATTAAGTGTCATGTGCAATATGATACTGTGTCTTAATCTTCCTGTCTTTATATAGACATAGGCAAAGAACATGCCGACTAAAAATGCGTAGAAAAACTGCTCAAAGTTACCGTGAACCAGTCCGAACAAAAGACCGGATGTCAGTATTGCCTTGAGTTTTCCATACTTATAGGTACGGTCAACAATCATTCTTCGCATCATTATTTCCTCAAATATAGGAGCAAATGATACGGTAAAAATGAGCATAATATAATAGTCACCGGAAATCATGTCCACAAGACCGGATTTGGATTCTGTACCGCCTGCCGACTTAATAAGCGTATTTATGATATTTCCGATTATGCTTCCGATTACAGAAAGTGAAAAAACAATACATACGTTTTTCAGATAAGTTCCGAAACCGTATTTTTCTTCTGATTTTGGAAGGGGCTCAAACTTAATCTTCTTTAATATAAAAACAAAAGGAAGGAAGGCTGCCACCTCAAGAGCCAGGGAAAGCAAAGCTGCCTGAGCTACCGTAAAGTGAAAGTAATCCTTTTTGATAATATTATATGAAAACAGTAATACTAAACCGTTCCATAAACCATAAAAAACGATCATGGCGATGCCGAGAATGTTATAGTCCCGTGCAGGCGTAAAAACTTCCTTCTCGGGAATAACTGTCTCTACTATTCCGTCATTATCGTAATACTCGTTTTTTAATCCGTTATCGTCATCAAATTCATTCATGACTATAAAAACCTCTGAGTTTTACACTATACTAAATCCCAAATTATTTTAAGACATAAGAAGTGCAGTGTAAAGGAATATGCAGATTTATAGTCAAAAATTCAAAATGTGTTCATAAATTGTATACATGTGCCCCGATGGTTTAAGAATCAAAGAATCTGCGACCGTCTTCCGTAACAAGTCTCTCGGATGCGGGGTATCTAAAGATTGCATCGTTTTCGGCATTGGCAGCAAGATAATCGGCGAACTTCGCGGCATGCCACTTGGCAATCTCTATATTGTGCATGCGGAAGTTTCCGCAGTTTACGGCAGATGCTCCCGGCACCTCGTCGTATTCTTCCACAGATCTGAAAGCTGCAAGAAGAAGACCATGGATTTCCTTTGGCGCACGATTGCCCTTAAGGATAAGATAGAATCCTGTAAGACATCCCATGGGGCCCCAGTAGATAACCTCATCCTTCCACTGCTCGTCATTTCTCAAGTAGGTTGCTATGATGTGCTCAAGAGAATGCATTGCAGCCACATCAACGGCAGGCTCCACATTCGGTCTGGTCACTCTTACATCATAGGTTGTTATTTTATTCTCTCCCACAACATCCACTCTGCTGGTGAATATTCCGGGAACGATTTTTGTATGATCCACTGAAAAGCTTGGTATTAAATCCATTTTAATCTCCTTTTATCTTGGTTACCGGCCGTAGCCGGTCTGAAATCTTAAAAGAACAGACACATGGCAATGTATCCTATTACCCAGTGCAGTATAAAGCAGCCCCAAATATCCTTTTGTACTTCAAAGATGATACCGAGTACAAGACTCAGTAAAAATGCAGCTCCCATAAATGCAAATCCGAAAGGAATGTGCATAAGCGAGAAAAGCAGGGATGTCATGAGAACAGCCAGAGGTCGCTGCCACTTAACCTGGAAAACCGCCTTTACGCTGGTCTGTATCACGCCTCTTGCAAGAAATTCCTGGGTAATGGCTGTTGCGGCATAGCTAAGGAAACCGCTTAAGGTTCCGCCTATGAAATAGTCCTTGCCTCCCAGTTCCATAAATACCTGGCCGCCTCTTGAAATAATGAGGATGGAACTGCCCAATATGGTAAGTAACAGGGTTTCCACCGTATTCTTTTTTATTTTGGGAATGTTTGGAACCATTCCTATTTCGCTGAACTTTATACTGGTAAAGAAGAATACTTCAAGGAACAGTATAAAGCTGATGCCCTCAATAAGGCGTGTATAAAATGCGTTGGTATAAGGACGTCCCAAAGTGAATCGGAACAATGACCAAAGACTTAAGTATACCGTGATACATGTAATGAGACCTGCAATTATGTAAGCCGAATCCCTGGCTTGCTGCTTCAGCTGATGCTTTATGGTTTCATCCTCTACCAGTATCATCATACCCTTAAAAGGCACCCGTCTGAAAACATGGCTTTCGGCAACAAGGGATACATCCACTGCCAGATAGGTTCTCTTTCCGCTTTCCGTCCTGTATTCAAGATACTCTTTTTCGGAAGGAAGACCTTTGGACATGGTATTATCCATGAGAATATTGAAGTCACTGTTCTTCTTGTTGCGCATAAACACTTCACGGAAACCCTTATCAACCACTTCTTCGGATTTAACATCAAAAATGTTTTCCGCCGCGGAATTGACATAGTTTATGCGGCCGTCGGAATCTACAAGAATAACTCCGTCACTGATATTCTCAAACAGATTATTGGCAAGCCTCGGGCTTACTATATTGTTGTAAGTAACATCTGCCATTTTACGCCTCTAAATCAATTAGAAACCTGTCAAATACTTCAAAATAATCTTTAAATGTTTTGCTGACACAGGATGGGTCCAGTATGGTAACGCCCTCCGTTCTTAGTCCTGCCAGCGAAAAACTCATAGCCACACGGTGGTCCTCATAGGTTATTATATCACCGCCGTGGATATTTGAAATATCGGGAATTATTTTAATTGTACTATCGGTATCTTCGGTTTTAACTCCAAGCCTTGCAAGGTTTTCCTTTATTGCTTCTATCCTGTCTGATTCCTGAAGCCTGATGTGACCAATACCGACAATTACCACAGGCGCATCGGCATATGCCGAAAGCACTGCCACCGTAAGAGCCTGGTCGGAAAAGCTTCCCATGTCAATTTCAAAACCCCCGGTAAGACGTCCTGCTTCAGGACCGGTTACGGTTACGCCTTCGGGATTATCCTCATCGATTCTACAGCCCATTCTTAACAGTACATCAAAGAGCTGCACATCTCCCTGGAGAGATTCGGTCTTTACGCCTTTTACGGTTACGGTAGAACCGGTAAGGGCAGCGGCTCCGTAAAAGTAGGCAGCGGCTGACATGTCCGGCTCCACAAAGTAGTTAAGGGCCTTAAGACCATCGCTCTTTGGAATGACATAACTGATTTTACCGTCCTTATCGCTCTTGGTAATATTTACGCCGAAATCCTTTATCATGCTGACAGTCATGTCTGCATATATGAGACCGTGACTGCCCGTAACTTCTATGTTAAGTTCTCTTCCGCAGGCCGCACCTGCAATAAGCAGGGCGCTTAAAAACTGGGAACTCTTGTCTATGTTAACGCTTACGGTTCCGGGGATTCTGTTAACATCTCCCACTCCGGTCACCTGAAGAGGAAAATGTCCCTCCTCCTCAAGGCAGATGATTTCCGCTCCGCATTCACGAAGAGATTCGATCAGAGGCTGCATGGGACGTTTTTTCATCTGATCCGAGGAATTAACAGTAACCGTTCCCGCAGAAAAGCCCAGCATTGCCACGAGAAATCTTGCGGCGGTTCCCGCACTTCCCACATTGATGCTTCGTCCGTCAAAGTTGCCCAATCCGCCGCCGGTAATTACTACCTCGCCTGTTTCTTCACTGAAGGATAGTTCAAAACCCAGATCCTTAAGGCAGTTAAGAAAGTGTTTTGCGTCATCGGAAAACTGGCATCCCACAAGCCGGCTGGTGCCTTTTGAAAGAGCTGCCAAAAGAAGGGCTCTGTTGGTTATGGACTTGGAACCCGGGACCTCTGTTACTACTCTTTTGTTAACGTTTATTTTTTCAGGTGTTTTTACTGTATATTTATCCATTATTGTACCTAAGGCAGGCGATGCCCGCCGGACTTATCTCCCTTTGGTTATCACTATTACCCCGGGGCCTCTGGCCGTGTTTTACCCTAATATAATAACACAAGGGGCTGAAATAATCAGTCCCTTGCGCATATAAACAATAAAAATACTATTTAACGATAAGGTTAAGAATCTTCTTCGGTACATAAATAACTTTTACAAGATTCTTTCCTTCCGCTGCCTTTGCAACAGATGCGATTTCCATAGCCTTTGCAACTGCCGAATCCTGAGGCTCATCCGGAAGAAGGTTTACCGTACCTCTGAACTTTCCGTTAACCTGTACACCGATTTCAACCACATCGTCAAGGCACTTGGCTTCGTCAAATTCAGGCCACTTTTCGTTTGCAATTGAGCCTTCATGGCCAAGCATCTGCCAGAGTTCCTCACCGGCATGAGGACATACGCAGGAGAACATCTTGATGAAGCCTTCGGCATATTCCTTAGGGCACTTACCCTTGGTTGCCGTGTTCATAAATATCATCATCTGGGCAATGGCTGTGTTAAAGCCAAGGGTCTCATAGTCATGAGTAACCTTCTTTACTGTCTGATGATAAAGCTTTGTAAGGCTGTCGTCGTTGTCATCTGTAAGATTTTCGCTGTCTGAGAAATAGTTCCAAACCTTGTTGATGAATCTTCTTGCACCTTCTACACCCTGCTCGTTCCAAGGTTTTGATGCTTCAAGAGCACCCATGAACATTTCATAGAGCCTTAATGTATCTGCGCCGTACTTGTTAACTACGTCGGAAGGATTTACAACGAACTCAGGGAATCTCTTACCCATCTTGATTCCGTTGGCACCCAGGATCATACCCTGGTGAACAAGCTTTGCAAATGGCTCCTTAACAGGTGAAAGTCCCTTATTGTAAAGATATCTGTTCCAGATTCTGGAATACATAAGGTGACCTACGGCATGCTCAGGACCACCTACATAAAGATCTACCGGAAGCCAGTGCTTAAGAAGTTCCTGATTGGCAAATTCTTTATCGTTATCGGGATCGATATATCTGAAATAATACCAGCTTGAGCCTGCGGAACCGGGCATAGTGGATGTTTCTCTAACGCCCTTTACTCCGTTATGATCATACTGCATCCAGTCTTTTGCATTATCAAGAGGAGCCTTTCCGTTCTTGCCCTTGTAATCATCAAGTACCGGAAGAACAAGAGGAAGTTCTTCATCATCAAGAACGTGGATCTCACCGTTCTCAAGGAATACGATAGGCATAGGCTCGCCCCAGTATCTCTGTCTTGCAAAAATCCATTCACGGAAACGGTAGTTGGTCTTCTTTCTGGCAACACCCATCTTCACAAGTTTATCTGTAATAGCTTCTTTTGCTTCTTCTACCGTAAGACCTGTAAACTCTTCGGAATTAATGAGCTTGCAGCCCTTTCCGAGGTAATCCTGCTTTTCGAATGCGCACTCGGACACATCTCTTCCTTCGATTACCTGAATTCTCGGAATATTATGTACTTCGGAGTATTCAAAGTCTCTCTGGTCGTGGGAAGGTACGGCCATAACAGCACCTGTACCGTAGTTTGCAAGTACAAAGTCGCCGATGTATACGTCTACTTCCTTACCGTTTACCGGGTTGATTGCCTTAATTCCCTTAAGCTGGCAACCGGACTTTGTCTTGTTAAGCTCAGTACGGTCCATATCGTTTTTCTTAATGGTTTCCGCAATATAGGCCTCGGCTTCTTCTCTGTTCTCCACTCTGTCAAGAAGGCTCTTTGTTACCTCTCCGTCGGGAGCAAGAACCATGAAAGTAATACCGTAAATTGTTTCGATACATGTGGTATAGATAGAGAAATCTCCGCCGCCCACAATCTTGAAATCAACTTCCACACCTTCGGACTTACCGATCCAGTTTCTCTGGATTTCCTTGGTGGATTCCGGCCAGTCGATTTCATCAAGTCCGGAAAGAAGTTCCTCGGCAAATGCAGCCTGGTCGATAACCCACTGCTTCATGTTCTTTCTGATTACAGGGTATCCGCCTCTCTCGCTCTTACCGTCAATAACTTCGTCATTGGAAAGAACCGTTCCCAGTTCCTCGCACCAGTTAACAGGCATATCTACATACTTTGCATATCCGTCAAGATAAAGCTGCTTGAAAATCCACTGTGTCCACTTATAGAAAGAAGGATCGCTGGTTCTTACCATCTTTGACCAGTCATAGTCAAAGCCCAGTTCCTTTAACTGCTTTGTGAAAGTTTCAATATTCTTCTCGGTAAAACCGTTAGGATTGTTTCCTGTATTAACGGCATACTGCTCTGCAGGAAGGCCGAAGGAATCATAGCCCATGGGATGAAGGACATTATAGCCCTGCATTCTCTTCATTCTGGAAACAATGTCTGTTGCGGTATAACCTTCCGGATGACCTGCATGAAGACCTACACCCGAAGGATAAGGAAACATATCAAGTACATAATATTTGGGTTTTGAAAAATCCCATACGTCTGTATGGAAGGTATCATGCTCCTCCCAGTACTTC
>CACYBJ010000142.1 GCA_902772565.1 uncultured Lachnospiraceae bacterium
CTACCATTGCGAATGCTGTTAAGATTCCTGTTGTACTTTATAACATTCCGGGAAGAACAGGATGCAAGATGCTTCCCGAGACAATTGCAGAGCTCTTTAAGACTGTTGAAAACATTCAGGCAGTTAAGGAAGCAAGTGCTGATTTCTCCGCAATTGCAAAGCTTGCCCGTCTCACTGAAGGAAAGATGGATATCTACTCCGGTAACGACGATCAGGTTACTCCTATTCTTGCTCTCGGCGGCAAGGGTGTTGTCTCCGTACTCGGTAACATAGCTCCGCGTGAGACTCATGACATGGTAGCTAAGTTCCTTGAAGGCGATATTAAGGGTGCCATCGATATTCAGCTTAAGTATCAGCCGTTAATCGACGCTCTTTTCTGCGAAGTTAATCCTATCCCTGTTAAGAAGGCCATTGACCTTATGGGTATGAATGCAGGACCGCTTCGTCTTCCTCTTACAGAGATGGAACCTGCCAATGCAGCAAGACTTGAAAAGGAGATGAAGGCAGTAGGCCTTATCTAAACTATGACTAAAATAATTATGAGTGGCTGTTGCGGTCACATGGGTATGACAATTACCGATATTGTAAGCAAGGATGATGATGCTGAAATAGTTGCCGGAATCGATCTTTTCGACAACGGCAAAATGCCTTATCCGGTATTTGCTTCTCTTGGTGATGTTAACGTGGATGCCGATTGCGTAATTGACTTTTCATCACCCAAGGCACTTGACGGACTTCTTGCCGCAGCAAAGGCTAAGGACATTCCCCTTGTATTATGCTCAACAGGTTACACACCTGAACAGCTTGAACAGATCAAGGCTGCATCTGCCGAACTAACAATTCTCAAATCTGCCAACATGTCTCTTGGAATCAACCTTATTCTTAAGCTTGTTCAGGCAGCTACAGAAGTGCTTTACAAGGATTATGACATTGAAATCGTTGAGATGCATCATAACCTTAAGAAGGATTCACCTTCAGGAACAGCTCTTGCTATTGCAGATGCAATCAACGAAGTACTTAACAATGAGTACGAGTATGTCTATGACAGAAGCACAAGAAGCGAGCAGCGTCCTAAGAAGGAAATCGGTATCTCTGCCGTACGCGGCGGCACTATTGTAGGTGACCATGATGTCATTTTCGCCGGTCGCGACGAAGTTATCGAAATCAAGCACACAGCATACTCAAAGGCTATTTTCGGAAAGGGTGCAGTCAATGCAGCCAAATTCCTTGCGGGTAAGCCTCATGGCATGTATGACATGCAGGATGTTATCGGCTAATCAACTGTAACTAAGTGCAGGCAGGAGACTGTCTGCACTTTTGGTTTATTTTTTAGGGAGGATATTATGAACAGGAAAAATGCGGGAAATGCAGCAGTTGTTCTGCTGGTTATTATTCTGATTCTTGCTGCAATTGTTTTAGGCGGATATTTCTTATTTAAGAATTATAAAAATGATTCAGGCTCTGATATATCACGTTCCCAGGCCGAGTCTGTTGTAAGCATCAGCAAATCATCCGAAAAAGATGATAAGGATGACAAAGAAGATACAGACGATAAAGATGACGAGGATGACGAAGACGATTCGGACGACGAAGATAAGGACGATAAGGATTCCGATAAAGATGATAAGGATGATGCAGATTCAGACAAGGATGATGATGCTGATTCAGATGATTCCGATGAAGAAATTCCTGCAAATAAGATTGCATGGATAGACGGAAAAGGAACTCTTCAGTATAACGAAAGCTATGTACTTGCAAGCTTTGATACAGTAACAGGTCTTCTTGGAATTACTCCAACTCTCAATACATGGGAATGGGGAACTTATGCAGGCGTTGACTATTTTGATTATACCGAAGGTGAGTATACATATTCATATATTTTTGTACATGATGCGTTGGTTGCAATCTGTGCCAATAAAGCCGGTGATCTGGTAGATAAGTATTACAATAATGCCGTTAAGACCTATGGTGAGCCATATATGACTTATACTATGGAAGACGGTTATATCGACCAGTATGCATGGAAGATTAACGACTCACTTTATTTCTGTGTAAAGAATGATTATCAGTATAACGGTGTCTGTGCTCAGAGATATATCTTCAAAGGATATAACGAGCTGTTGCTCAGCAAGTACTCATAAAGCCAAACTTAGGTTTGACAATCATTCACATAAATGCTAAAATTCCACAAGTAAAGGCTGTGAAGGTGTTTTTAAAGCTTTGCAAATCCGTCAGAGAGAGGAAGTCATCGGCTGGAAGCTTCCTTCGGCAAATGCATCTGCCTACGTTCCCACCGGAGCCGCTGCCTGAAGTCTGTTGATGGTAGGGTAAGCCGTTTCCCAGTACGTTAACTGTTTGAGTGCCCGATATTTCGGGAATATGGGTGGTACCGCGAAGCTAATGCTCCGTCCCTGTTATTAAGGGATGGAGCTTTTTACGTCCCGATTCATTTATGAATCGGGACATAGCGCTGACCATTGCCGGAGAAAAACAAAATTGGTAACGTCGTCCATTATAAATCGTCTTCGACGATGGACGACGCTGCGTCCCGATTTATAACTAAATCGGCACATAAAAGGAGATCAAAATGAAAGAAAAACTTGATGCAATCAAACAAAAAGCACTTGAGAAGCTTTCACAGGTCACAGATCTTGACGGACTTAACGAAATCAGAGTTGAGTTCCTGGGCAAGAAAGGTGAACTGACAGCTGTTCTTAAGTCTATGAAGGACGTTTCACCGGAAGACAGACCTAAGGTGGGACAGTTTGTAAATGATGCCAGAGTGGCCATCGAAGAGAAAATGGATGAAATCAAGAAGACCTTTGAAGCAAAGGCTCTTGAAAACAAACTTAAGTCTGAGGTAATTGACGTTACCCTTCCCGGAAAGGATCCTGAGGTAGGTCACAGACATCCAAATACCATCGCTCTTAGCGAAGTTGAAAAGATCTTCATCGGCATGGGTTACGAAGTAATTGAAGGACCTGAAGTAGAGTATGATTACTTTAACTTTGAGGCTCTTAACATTCCTGCAAACCATCCTGCCAAGGATGAACAGGATACATTCTACATTTCAAAGGATATTCTGTTAAGAACTCAGACATCATCCTGCCAGGCCAGAGTTATGATGGACAAGAAGCCTCCGATCAGAGTTATTTCTCCGGGACGTGTTTACAGATCCGATGAAGTGGATGCAACACATTCACCCTGCTTCCATCAGATTGAAGGTCTTGTAATCGATAAGAATATTACATTTGCCGATCTTAAGGGAACTCTTGCTGAATTTGCCAAGGCTCTCTTCGGTGAGGATACAAAGGTTAAATTCAGACCTCATCACTTCCCGTTTACCGAGCCATCTGCCGAATGTGATGTTTCATGCTTTAAGTGCGGCGGAAAGGGCTGCAGATTCTGTAAGGGAAGCGGCTGGATAGAGATTCTCGGCTGCGGTATGGTTCATCCGAGAGTTCTTGAGATGCGCGACATAGATCCTAAGGAATATACAGGTTTCGCTTTCGGTCTCGGACTTGAGAGAATTGCACTTCTTAAGTATGAAATCGATGATATGCGTCTCATGTATGAAAATGATACAAGATTCCTGAAACAGTTCTAAGAAAGGTGAAAATAATATGAATACTTCATTATCATGGATAAAAGCATATGTACCTGATCTTGACTGCACAGATCAGGAATATACCGACGCAATGACTATGTCAGGTACCAAGGTTGAAGGTTTTGAAAGACTTGATGCCGACCTTGACAAAATCGTTGTTGGTAAGATCAATAAGATTGAAAGACATCCCGATGCTGACAAGCTTGTTGTTTGCCAGGTTCAGATCGATGAAAACGGAACGGAAACCCAGATTGTAACAGGTGCTCAGAATGTTAAAGAAGGAGATATCGTTCCTGTGGTTCTTGATGGCGGACGTGTTGCCGGCGGACATGACGGCAAGATGGTTGAAGGCGGCATCAAGATCAAGAAGGGTAAGCTCCGCGGCGTTGAGAGTAACGGTATGATGTGCTCCATCGAGGAACTGGGTTCCACCAAGGATTTCTATCCGGATGCGGCAGAAGACGGAATTTACATTTTCTCCGACAATCCGCAGTATGACGGACTTAAGCTGGGTTCATCTGCCATTGAAGCGCTCAGCCTTAACGATTCCGTATTTGAGTACGAAATCACAAACAACCGTGTTGACTGCTACTCGGTTATCGGTATTGCCCGTGAAGCAGCAGCTACTTTCAGAAAGAAATTTGTTCCTCCTGTGATTAAAGAAACAGGAAACAGCGAAAAGGCATCTGACTATATCTCTGTAGAAATCAAAGACAACGACCTTTGCAAGAGATATGTGGGCAGAGTTGTAAAGAATATCAAACTCGGACCTTCACCGCTTTGGATGCAGAGAAGACTTTCCGCAAACGGCATCAGACCTATTAACAACCTTGTAGATATTACAAACTACGTAATGGAAGAGTACGGTCAGCCTATGCATGCCTATGATCTCGATACTATTGCAGGCAACAAGATTGTAGTAAGACGTGCTGAAGACGGTGAGAAGTTCACTACTCTTGACGGTCAGGAACATGAACTTGACAGTGACGTATTAATGATCTGCGACGGAGAGAAGTCTGTAGGTATTGCAGGTATCATGGGCGGCGAGAATTCCATGATCACCGATAATGTAAAGACCATGCTTTTCGAAGCGGCATGCTTTGACGGAACCAACATCCGTCTTACAGGAAAGCGTATAGGTCTCAGAACAGATGCTCAGGCCAAGTTCGAAAAAGGACTTGATCCAAACACAGCCATGCTTGCCATGAACCGTGCCTGCCAGCTTATTGAAGAACTGGGCGCCGGCGAAGTAGTAGGCGGTGCAGTGGATGTTTATCCGAATCCTGTTGGGGACAGAAGAGTTAAGTTTGACTGGGAAACAACCAACAGAGTCATTGGTATCAATATTCCAAAGGAGGAGATGATTTCCTACTTTAAGGCAGTTGATCTTGACTATGATGAGGCAACCGACGAAGTTATTGTTCCTTCCTGGAGACAGGATGTGCTTCGCCAGTGCGACCTTGACGAAGAAGTGGCAAGATTCTACGGTTATGACAAGATTCCGGTTACTCTTCCTCGTGGAGAGGCAACCATAGGAAGACTTCCGCTGAAACTTGAAATTGAAAATATTGCCAGAACCGTGGCTGAGAGAAACGGTTTCTCCGAATGCTTTACTTACAGCTTCGAAGGACCCAAGGTATACGATAAACTTGCAATCCCTGCAGATGATAAGATCAGGGAAGCAGTTAAAATCAGTAATCCGCTCGGTGAGGACTTCTCTATTATGAGAACCCTTCCTTTAAACGGTATCCTTAATTCTCTTTCTATTAACTTTAACAGAAAGAACGGTGCTACAAAGCTTTACGAACTTGCGAAGGTATATCTTCCGAAGGCACTTCCGCTTACGGAACTTCCGGACGAAAGAGTGGAATTCGTACTTGCTATGAATGCCAGCGGCGATTTCTACGATATGAAGGGCTATGTTGATGACTTCCTTTCATCCGTAGGCATGAAAAAGGGCATCAGCTACGTTGCCGGAAACAGAACTTTCCTTCATCCGGGACGTCAGGCAGATATCATCCGCAACAATGAAGTAGTTGGTTACATCGGTGAACTTCATCCTACAGTTGCCGGCAATTACAAGATCGGCGGCAGAAGCTACATTGCGGTAATCGATATGCCTGTTGTTAACGAGCAGTCGGATTTCGTTGTTAAGTTCAACGGAATCGCCAAATTCCCTGCCGTAACAAGAGACTTCTCCATGGTAGTCAAGAAGGAGATTACTGCCGGAGAAATCGAAGCAGCTATTGTAAAGGCTTCCGGAAAACTCCTTGAAGAATGCAAGCTTTTCGATATTTACGAAGGCTCACAGATTAAGGAAGGCTACAAGTCCATGGCATATTCCGTAAGCTTCCGTGCTAAAGACAGAACTCTGGAAGATGCAGACATCACACCGGTAGTTGAAAAAATCATAAAGGCTCTCGGTGATATGGGCATTGAACTTCGTTCATAAGGAATTAATGGACCTCTTTATCAAAAAAACTTTGGTAAAGAGGTCTTTTTTATTTGCCGGTGTTTAATTATCATCTGCCTTTTGGTATAATAGATTGGATTTTTAAATATCATGGGGGTTTTATGAGTAAAATACTTGTTTGCGACGACGATCAGTCAATAGTACGCGCAGTTGAAATATATCTTAAAGACGAAGGCTATGATGTAATCACCGGCAGTAACGGCAAGGATGCGGTTGAAGCCGTAAAAAAGGACTCATCCATCAGCCTTGCGGTTTTGGATGTTATGATGCCTCAGATGGACGGCATGACTGCTCTTGTGGAAATCAGGAAGTTCTCTAACATACCGGTTATTTTCCTTACGGCAAGAGATCAGGATTCCGATATGGTAATCGGTCTTAACATGGGCGCTGATGACTATATCACGAAACCATTTAATCCGGCGGAACTTACTGCCAGAGTACGCTCCCAGCTTCGTCGTTTTGTAAACCTCGGCGGTGATAAATCTGCCGGTAAAAATGTACTTACTGTAGGCGGAATCGTTCTTGATGATACCAAGAAAACCGTTACGGTTGACGGAGACGAAGTGTCCATTACCAAGACCGAATTCCAGATACTTAAGTATCTTATGATAAACAGCGGAAAGGTTTGTTCGGCAGATGAAATCTACAGAAACATCTGGAAAGACGAGCCGATAGACGCTGAGAAGGTTGTTGCCGTACATGTAAGGCACATACGTGAAAAGATTGAATTTGACCCTTCAAACCCTCATTTCCTCAAGGTTGTATGGGGTCATGGCTATAAAATAGAGGACTAGAATGGAAACAATAAAAAAGAATCGAATACTCAGAACAATTCTGTTCCTGATGTTTTGGTTTGTCTTTATGGTTACCGGCATAATCACTCTGTTTATGTACCATTCCGGCATAATGAAAAACGGCCGGGATTATGTGTGGGTAAGTTATCTTCGGTCCGAAACCTACGAAGATGTCAAACTGCTGGTGGAATCCCTTCCCAAGGATCTGGAGAACCTGGACAGATACGTGGAGCAGGAGTTTTATTACAACCAAAAAGGTTTGTTTAAAGGTACCAATCTTCAGTATGTGATCAGTTCGGAAGACGGTCTGTTCTCGGATTTTGCATCTGACGGGTTTAATTCTTCGGACAGAGTATGTTTCGCCAATACATCAAGATTTGAGATTCCATATTTTTCAAAGGATACGGTAGAGTATACCTTTTCCGAAGATGAATTTGACATAAACCACCTTGACGGTATTATCGGTGACGGTAACGAAAACCGCTTTATGATTGATAAAACCGACGGTGAGTATCATGTTACCCTTTTGAAAGACACGGAAAGAACCACCGGTATCTATGTCCGATATTACATTCCCGAGGACATGGTAATTACGGACAGATACAGCCTGGTTTTTGATATTATCAGCGTTATTTATGTGCTCAGAAACATAATAATTGCCTTAACGATAATTTCCCTTGTTGCCTGTATCATTCTTCTGATATCTCTTGTAGTTGAGCTTACTCAGAGTGAGAATAATACTGTCAGATTCGCGGACAGAGTTCCCTTTGATATTTACCTGTTATTTACTGTAGCCGGTATTGTTCTTTGTATTAAAGGGCTGTATTTTATTTACGGACTGCTTCCCGAGTTAACCAGATTCAGCGCTTTTGTTATTTATGTGCTGCTTGCAATACTTCTTTGCAATCTTACGGGAGGCTTATTCCTTGAGTTTTTCCTGACCATGTCCCTGCGCATTAAAAACGGTACATGGTTTACCGAAAGCGTATTTTACAAGGTTTCAAAGCGTATACATTCAAACTTCAGGACTTTATTTACAGCTATTGTTTCCAAACACAGCTATAACAGGATTCTGTATGTGTTTTTGATGTTTGATGCGTTACTCATATTATTGTTCTTAGTATTGTCTGTTTTGGCAGCAAGCCTTTCCCTGGCAGTTGCGGGAATAATAACCATTCTGGCATTTCTTATATTCCAGTTTATAGTTATCTATAATATTTCCAGATTTGAAAAGTCCTGTGAGATGATAGCTTCGGGAAGCTTCGATCCGGAGAGGGAAAAGAAAAACAGTGTGGTTCCTACTTTTAATCATCTTAAAGAAGCAATCGACCATATCTACGAAGGTATGGATATTGCGGTTAAGGACAGAATTAAGAGTGAGCATTTTAAGACAGAACTTATTACCAATGTATCTCATGATATAAAAACACCCCTTACATCCATTATTTCCTATTCGGATCTTCTTCAGAAAAAGAGTCTTTCCGAGGAGGAGAAAAAAGAGTATCTGGGCATTATCAATACACAGTCCGTTAAGTTAAAAAAGTTAATTGCCGATCTTGTTGAAACAAGCAAAGCCCAGACCGGTACCCTGGAACTTAATAATACACCGATTGACTTTAAGATGCTTGTGGAACAGTCCCTGGCTGAGTACGAGGACCGTTTCGCGGAAAAGAACTTAAAGACTGTATTTAACAGCGGAAACGGCGGTAATATGGTTATGGCAGACGGTCAGTATCTTTTCAGAGTTATTGATAATCTGCTCAGCAATATTTACAAGTATTCCATGGAAAATACCAGGGTCTACATTGATGTTATCAGTTGCTATGACACCGTTGAAGTGGTTTTCCGTAATGTTTCAAAGTATGAAATAGAAGCCTCTGCCGATGAGCTTACAGAACGATTTGTTCGAGGTGACAGTTCAAGACACATGGAAGGAAGCGGTTTGGGACTTTCCATCGCCCGTAACTTAATTGAGGCCATGGGCGGAAAACTCTATTTGGATCTGGATGCCGATCTGTTTAAGTCCACCATCATACTTGACCGAATAAAAGACGAGAAAGTTTAAAAATGATTATTAAAAAAGGCGAAAAAATAGACAGTAATGTGCGAAGCACCCATGAATCAAAGGCTGCAGGGAATCTGTCCCTTGCGGTTGCGATTCTTACTGCCGTGATTTTCCTTTTACTTGTTTTACAGTCCGCAGCGGATAACGCCGATTCCGAAAAGATATCGGCCTATTATGCCATGAATCTGACACTGTCTGTTTGCGGAATGATCGTATCTGCCATCAGTGCCGAAAAGTATGCCGGATGTTACAGAAGGGCCACCACGGCTCTTGTAATCAATACTTTAATGTTTATCATTATGGTTTCCGTATTCTTTATCGGCCTTTAATTTGAGAGTGTGTTATGGATGAAATTTTAAAAGAAAGATACCTGCTTGCCTGTGAAAGAGTAGGTGAGCTTAACGGAGACGAGAATAGTTTCTTTGCGGCCCTTGCCGGCAGATGCTCCTTCCTCGTAAAGTGTAACGACCTGGCTGTGTCGGGAAAACTTTCCGAACTCGGCCTGCAGGAACTGGCAAATCTTAACAAAGAAGCCTATACCGAACTGGCCCGTGACTATGAAACGTCTTTTGCCAATCCGGCATATGCCGAAAAGACTGTCGGTAAAAAAGTCGGCAAGCTTTTATCGGCTCTGTATTCCTACGCCTTCCGTTATATTCCCGCCGCATTTTCCGGGGATACCGAAGTGCTTACAATCTACATGGAACTGGTACTTGAGATATACAGCCAGTATGTTCAGGACGGCTTTAATTCGGCTGCAATCGGTAATGCGATTTATTATTATCATCATGATTACTGTCATGAATTAATGCTTAGAAAGCAAAAACTTGCAAGAGACCCGAATTGCAATATCCCTCTGAAATTAATAAACGAGAACGATATATCAAAACCTGATTATCTTTACAAAACCGGACTTTATGTTTCCGATAACGAAACAGGTACACATGAATTCATTAATTCATTATCCGATGAGGAAATAAACAGCATAGCCCTTACGTTTGCCGGCGGCTATGAAAGAGGCTTTTATGCCGCAGGTATTGATTATTCTGAAAGAAAAATAGTTGAACTAAGGTACCCTTTGGGCTATGAGCGGATCATCAAAAGAGCTATAGAGATATTTGAAGAACAGGGCAAAAGCTTTGTAATGTACTTTGATCCTGCATCAGGTGCCGGAGTTGTTTCAACTTCTCCCAACAGGCAGTTTGATTACGATCACAGAAATGACAACGTGCTTTATCTGGACGGTCGTTACAAAGAGGTATATCTTTCAGCTTTGACGGAAGCCTACAAGTCTCTGGCGTCCGAGCTTACAGTATATGCGGGTCCGGCCTGCCTTGAGAGTTTCGGCGAGGCAGATTTCGATCCGGTAAATAAACCTGAATGCTTAAGCCCCGATTCGGAACAGACAGCGCTTCTCGTTTCAATGAAAAACGAAGGTGCAAGAATACTTCGGCAGTACCTGGATATGACCAAGAGAAGCTTTACCATTATGGCACTTCCCTGCTCTGAAATCGGAACTGATTTCAAGGAGATTTTTTCCGAAATCATAAAGGTGAACACTCTTGATAATGACCTGTATAAAAAGATTCAGCAGAATATCATTGATCTGCTGGATGCCGGTAGTTTCGTTCATGTAAAGGGAAAAGGGAATAACAAAACCGATATTAAAGTGGTTCTTCATAAGCTGGGCAACCCTGAAAAAGAAACCAATTTCGAAAACTGTACGGCAGATGTTAACATCCCGGTGGGTGAAGTGTTTACTTCTCCGGTTCTTACAGGTACAAGCGGAATTTTAAATGTTTCCAACGCCTACCTTGAAGGTACGGAGTTTAAGAATCTTACTCTTCATTTTAAGGACGGAATGGTCGAAGATTACAGCTGCGATAATTTCGAAACCGAAGAGGAAAACCGTCGCTACATTTTTGAAAACATCCTGTTCAGACATGAAACTCTTCCCATCGGGGAATTTGCCATAGGAACCAATACTACGGCATATGCCGTTGCGGGCAAGTTCGGCATTTGGAAAAAACTTCCCATACTGATAGCGGAAAAGACCGGTCCGCATTTTGCGGTGGGAGATACCTGCTATTCGGACATGGAAGAAGTAAGGGTATTTAATCCCGACGGTAAGGAAATAGTCGCCAAATCCAATGAAATCAGTGATTTAAGGGATACAGACAGAAATAAAGCCTATTTCCATTGTCATACGGACATAACCATCCCCTATGATGAACTGGATTTCATACGTGTTTACAATGAAAAGGGCGAGGCGGTAAGCATAATTGAAAACGGCCTCTTTGCCGTGCCCGGAACAGAAGAGTTAAACGCAAAAATCCTTTGCTCTTAAGGGCCTGATATGGTAAAATATTTTGTTGTAGGTTTATAAACGGAGGTATATATAAATGGCTACAGTTGGTATTGTAATGGGAAGCGATTCAGATCTTCCCGTAATGAAAAAAGCATGTGAAATTCTTGACAAATTCGGTATCTCTTACGAGGTAACGATTATATCGGCACACAGAATGCCCGATGTATTCTTTGACTATGCAAAAACAGCCGAAGAAAAGGGTATGAAGGTTATTATTGCCGGTGCAGGCGGAGCTGCGCATCTGCCGGGCATGACAGCCGCAATCTTTAACCTTCCGGTTATCGGTGTTCCGATTCATACAAGCACCTTAAGCGGTGTTGATTCTCTTTACTCAATCGTTCAGATGCCATCCGGCATCCCTGTTGCTACGGTAGCCATTAACGGTGCTGCCAATGCGGGTATCCTTGCAGCCAAGATTCTTGCCGTATCGGACAAGGAACTTGAGCAGAAGCTGATTGATTACAAGAACGATCTTAAAGAATCGGTTATGGTAAAGAAGAACAAAATTGAAAATGTAGGATACAGCGAGTATCTTCGCGAGAAAGAAAGCAAATAAGAGAGGAATAATTATGGATTACAAAAAAGCCGGAGTTGACATTGAAGCAGGTTACAAGTCGGTTGAACTCATGAAAGCAGCCGTAAACTCCACAAAGAGACCTGAGGTACTTGGCGGAATCGGCGGATTTGCCGGTGCATTCGATCTTTCAGCTATCAAAAACATGAAGGATCCGGTACTTCTTTCAGGTACTGACGGTTGCGGAACAAAGGTTAAGCTTGCTTTCCTTATGGACAAGCATGACACCATCGGTATCGATGCTGTTGCAATGTGCGTAAACGATATCGCCTGCTCAGGCGGCGAGCCTTTATTCTTCCTTGACTATATTGCCTGCGGCAAGAACTATCCCGAAAAGATAGCTGCCATTGTAGGCGGTGTTGCAGAGGGCTGCAGACAGTCAGGTGCCGCACTTGTGGGCGGTGAGACTGCTGAACATCCGGGACTCATGCCGGAAGACGAGTACGACCTTGCAGGATTTGCTGTCGGTGTTGTTGAGAGAAGCGAGATCATTGACGGAAGCGAGATCAAAGCCGGAGACACTCTTATCGGTATTGCATCAAGCGGCGTTCACTCCAACGGTTATTCTCTTGTAAGAAGCGTATTTGACATGACTAAGGAGTCACTTGATACTTACTATGACGAACTTGGCTCCACACTTGGCGAAGCTCTTATTACTCCTACTGTAATCTATGTAAAGGCATTAAAGGAAATCAAGAATGCCGGCATCAGAATTCACGGATGCAGCCATATTACAGGCGGCGGTTTCTATGAAAACGTTCCGAGAATGCTTCCTGAAGGCAAGCATGCCGTAATCCGTAAGGACAGCTACAAAGTTCCTGCCATCTTTAATCTTATGCAGAAGAAGGGCAACATCGAAGAGAAGATGATGTATAACACCTTCAACATGGGTCTCGGCATGGTTATTGCCGTTGATTCTTCCGAGGCAGATGCGGTAATTGCCGCAGTTAAAAAGGCCGGTCTTGAAAGCTATAAAGTAGGCGAAATCACTGACGGTGAGAAGGGAATCACATTATGCTAAAAGTTGTTGTTCTTGTCAGCGGTGGCGGAACCAATTTCCAGGCCATTATTGATTCCATTAAGGATAAAAAGATTACTGACACAGAAATTGTGGGCGTAATTGCAAGTAATCCCCGAGCCTATGCCCTTGAAAGAGCCAAGAATAACAATATTCCTTCCAAGGTTGTTTATTCCAAGGATTATGCAAGCAGGGAAGAAAAGAACAAGGCTTTAATTGATGCGGTCAATTCTTTTGGTCCCGACCTTGTGGTTCTGGCAGGATTTCTTACCATCCTTCCCGAAGAACTCATCGACCTTTACCCCAACAGAATAGTTAATATTCATCCGTCACTCATCCCTTCATTTTGCGGAGACGGTTTTTACGGGCTTAAGGTTCATGAACGGGCTCTTGAGCGCGGCGTTAAAGTGACCGGAGCCACTGTGCATTTTGTTGATAAGGGAACCGATACAGGTCCGATACTTCTTCAGAAAGCAGTTTACATCCTTCCGGATGACACTCCGGAGGTGCTTCAGAAAAGGGTAATGCAGGACGCAGAATGGGTTATCCTTCCGGCAGTTATCAATGCTATTGCTCATGACAAAGTAAAGCAGAATGCCAACGGTAGTTTTTATATTGAAGATTAGTTAATTTGGTAATAAAGGAGATTTATATGAAAGTTCTGGTTGTCGGTGGCGGCGGAAGAGAGCATGCCATCTGCTATAAAATAGCACAGAGTACTCAGGTGGACAAAATCTACTGTGCGCCGGGAAATGCCGGTATTGCTTCCGTAGCGGAATGCGTATCCATCGGTGTTATGGAATTTGACAAACTGGTGGCATTTGCCAAGGAAAAGGCAGTGGATCTTGTTGTGGTTGCTCCGGACGATCCTCTTGTTGCCGGACTTGTAGACAGATTCGAATCGGAAGGTATCAGAACCTTCGGTCCCCGTGCCAATGCTGCTATCATTGAAGGTTCCAAGGCTTTTTCCAAGGACCTTATGAAAAAATACAATATCCCATCCGCATCCTACGAAACTTTTGATAATCCGGATGCGGCCATCGAGTATTTAAAGACTAAGAAGATGCCTATAGTTCTTAAGGCAGACGGTCTTGCACTTGGAAAGGGTGTTCTTATCTGCAACACTCTTGAAGAAGCAATCGAAGGTGTCGGAACTATTATGACCGATAAGAAATTCGGTTCTGCCGGAAACAGAATGGTTGTTGAAGATTTCATGACAGGTCGTGAAGTATCAGTTCTTCTTTTCTGTGACGGAGAAAACATTAAGGCTATGTCCAGTGCTCAGGATCATAAGAGAGCCAAGGACGGAGATCAGGGACTTAACACAGGCGGTATGGGTAACTTCTCCCCAAGTCCTTTCTATACCGATGAAGTAAGAGAGTTCTGTGAAGAGAAGATTTACAAGCCTACAATGGCTGCCATGCGTGCCGAGGGAAGACCTTTTAAGGGCGTTCTTTTTGTAGGTCTCATGCTTACTCCCGACGGTCCAAAGGTTCTTGAGTATAATGCCCGTTTCGGCGATCCCGAAGCTCAGGTTGTGCTTCCGAGACTTAAAAATGATATTATTGATGTATTTAACGCCTGCATTGACGGTACACTTGACAAGATCAATCTTGAATTCTCCGATGATGCATGTGTAACAGTAATTCTTGCATCCGACGGTTATCCTTTAAGCTATGAAAAGGGCTTTAAGATTACCGGCCTTGAAAACTTTGAAGGCAAGGATGATTACTTTGTTTTCCATGCCGGAACAAAGTTTGACAATGAAGGCAATGTTGTAACAAACGGCGGAAGAGTTCTGGCTGTTACAGCCACCGGTCCGGATCTTGTTACTGCAAGAAGCAAGGCATATGCCGCAGTTGACTGGGTTGATTTCGGTAATAAGTATTATCGTCATGACATCGGTAAAGCAATCGACGAGGCAAAATAGTAAATATACAGTGCCGTCTAACGACGGCACTTTTTTGAAAAAGCCCGTAATCCGGGCGGAAAAGGTAGTTAATGGATTATTTTACTGAAAACGCGGAAAGAGTAATCAGAACCGCAACGGACATTGCCGTTGATTACGGCCGTGCCTACGTTGGTACGGAGCATCTTCTTTATGCTCTTACCACTGTTCCGGGAGTTGCTCATGATGTGCTTTTAAAACATTTAAGGCTTGATGAACTTGAAAATGTAATTTCCGAAGCTGTTATGGCCGACAATGCCATTTATAAAGTTCGTACCACGGAAAACTCTGCCAAAATGAAGGAAATTCTTCTTTCCGCAAAGGAAATGGCAGCAGCACAGAACATGGAAAAGGTGGGAACCTCCCACATCCTTCTTGCCCTTCTTAAGGAGAACGACTGTATAGCCGTAAGAATCCTTAACAGCATGAAAAAGGATCTTCAGAAGCTCTATGTAGACACCCTTCGTGCCTGCGGATATTCCCAGAACGATGTTAAGAAGGAAGTTGCCAAGCTCAAAAAGAAGGGACAGTCCGGTACATCCTACGAGAGATTTACCAAGGATCTTACCGAAGAAGCAAGAGCAGGAAGACTTGACCCATGCATCGGCCGTATTGATGAAATCAAAAGAATTGTTGAAATACTTTGCAGAAGGACCAAGAACAATCCCTGCCTTTTAGGCGAGCCCGGTGTGGGTAAAACCGCAATTATCGAAGGTCTTGCCCAGCTTATAGCCACCGGCGGTGTTCCGAAATCCATGGCAGATACAAGGATACTTACTCTTGATCTTGCCGGAATGGTTGCCGGAACCAAGTACAGAGGTGAATTTGAAGAAAGAATCAAAGCAGTCATAGATGATGTTATGGCAGCAGGAAATATTGTTCTTTTCCTTGATGAGATTCATACTATCATCGGTACAGGTTCTGCGGAAGGTTCGCTGGATGCAGCCAATATACTTAAGCCTGCATTATCAAGAGGCGAGCTTCGTGTGATCGGTGCAACAACCCGTGAAGAATACAGAAAGTATTTTGAGAAGGATGCCGCCCTTGCCAGAAGATTTCAGCCTGTGGACGTAAATGAGCCTACCATTGATGAAACCGTTAAGATCCTTATGGGTCTTCGAAGCTATTTTGAGACTCATCATGGTGTAATCATCAGCGATGAAGCGGTAGAAAGTGCAGTTAAGCTTTCATCCCGCTATGTGGCAGACCGTTTTCTTCCCGATAAGGCCATTGACTGTCTGGATGAGGCCTGCAGCAAGGCAAAGCTTAAGACTTTTAAAATCAAACCCGAAATCTTCGAACTTGAGGACAGGGTCAGTGATATTGAAAACAGAATAGACAATGCTATTTCCGATGATGATGCCGAGACTGTATCAGAGCTTAAGAAGGAAAAGAAAAAACTTCTATTAAGAATCGAAAAGCTTAAAGGAAGCATTAAGAAAGATGAATCCGTAACTGTAAGCGAGGATGATGTCTGTGATGTTATCAGCGCTCAGAGTAAGGTCCCCGTATCAAGACTTAAGGAGTCGGAGAATGCAAGGCTTCTTAAACTTGAAGAGGTTCTTCACAAGAGAGTTATCGGACAGGAAGAGGCTGTATCTGCCGTTGCCAAAGCAGTCAGACGCGGTAAGGCAGGAGTTAAGGATCCCAACAGACCTATCGGTTCATTCCTTTTCCTGGGACCTACCGGTGTAGGTAAAACAGAGCTTTCCAAAGCTCTTGCGGAGGCACTTTTCGGTAAGGATACATCCATAATAAGAGTTGACATGTCTGAGTACATGGAGAAACATTCCGTATCTAAAATGATAGGTTCGCCTCCGGGCTACGTTGGCCATGAAGAGGGCGGTCAGCTTTCAGAACAGGTACGTCAGAAGCCTTATTCCATAGTACTTTTTGATGAAATAGAGAAGGCTCATCCCGATGTATTTAATGTGCTTCTCCAGGTACTTGACGAAGGACGCATTACCGATTCTCAGGGACGAACCGTAAGTTTTAAGAATACCGTAATAATTATGACCAGCAATGCCGGTGCCCAGAATATAGTTAATCCGAAGATGCTCGGTTTTAACTCCGGCAGCGACGAGAAGCGTGACTATGAATTCATGAAAAATTCCGTAATGGACGAAGTCAAGAAGATGTTCAAGCCTGAGTTCATTAACAGAATTGACGATATTATAGTATTCCATCCGTTAAGCACGGACGAGATTAAGAACATAGTCAAACTCATGCTTAACAACATAAAGAAGATGATCTCGGAAACAAAGAATATCAAACTTGTTTTCAGAGAAAGCTTTATAGCCCATATTGCGGATGTCGGCTACGACGTAAAATACGGTGCAAGACCTATTAAGCGAGCCATTCAGGATGAACTTGAAGATAATCTTGCTGATTTACTGATTTCCGGCGAAGCAAAAGACGGCGATACCGTAAAGGTATCCTACAAGAATAACAAGACTGTAGTGGAGGTAGCCCTTGGCTAAAAAAACGCAACTGTACTTCTGCAGTGAATGCGGAACGGAAACCTCAAAATGGTCCGGTCAGTGCCCTGCCTGTAAGGAGTGGAACACCCTTGTGCTGGCTCCCACAGACAGTAAAGGCAATGCCGTAAAAAGAAACACTTTCGGTGCGGTATCCGAAGTGAAGTCCTTCTCCGAGGTCAGCCTTACGGCTGAAGACGGCATGGATTCAGGTATATCCGAACTCAACAGAGTGCTTGGTGGCTCTATTATCCGAGGCTCATTAATACTTGTGGGCGGCGATCCCGGTATAGGAAAATCCACTTTGCTTTTGCAGATGTGCAAGCATCTGTCGGATATGAACAGAAACGTGCTTTATGTTTCCGGAGAGGAGAGTTTAAGGCAGATAAAACTCAGAGCCGAGCGTATAGGAGAGTTTTCGGACAATCTTAAGCTGGTTTCCGATACCAATCTGGATGATATCAGAGAGCATGTTTTAAATCTTAAACCGGATGTGCTTGTAATTGATTCCATTCAGAC
>CACYBJ010000143.1 GCA_902772565.1 uncultured Lachnospiraceae bacterium
ACATCGGTCTCCTGATGAGCACCGTTGGTATCAAGGAAAGCACGGCTGATGTCAACGATGGTCTTTCCTCTCCATGTCATGTGGAGACGTGGATTCTCGGTTACTGTTGCAACCACTACTGCCTCAAGGTTTTCCTCTTCGGCAAGTTCAAGCATTCTGTCAACATCTTTAGGATCTACAACGATTGCCATTCTTTCCTGTGATTCGGAAATGGCAAGTTCGGTACCGTCAAGACCTGCATACTTCTTCGGAACCTTATCGAGATCGATTTCAAGTCCGGCTGCAAGCTCACCGATGGCTACGGAGACACCGCCCGCACCGAAGTCGTTACACTTCTTGATGAGATGAGCTGCCTCTTCGCGTCTGAAAAGTCTCTGAAGTTTTCTTTCGGTAGGAGGATTACCCTTCTGAACCTCGGCACCGCAGGTATTTATGGACTGAGTTGTGTGCTTCTTGGATGAACCTGTAGCTCCGCCGCAGCCGTCACGTCCGGTACGTCCGCCCATGAGGATGATAACATCGCCCGGATCGGAGTTTTCACGCTTAACATTCTTTCTGGGAGCTGCACCCATAACGGCACCGATTTCCATTCTCTTTGCCACATAGTCCGGATGATAGATTTCATCTACGAGACCTGTTGCAAGACCGATCTGGTTACCGTAGGATGAATAACCCGAAGCTGCACCGGTTGTAAGCTTTCTCTGAGGAAGCTTACCGGGAAGAGTTTCGCTGAGCGGCTTTGTAGGATCGGCTGCACCTGTAACACGCATAGCCTGATATACATAACCACGACCTGAAAGCGGATCTCTGATGGCACCACCGAGACATGTGGCAGCTCCACCGAAAGGCTCGATTTCGGTAGGATGGTTGTGAGTTTCATTCTTGAAGAAAATGAGCCATTCTTCGGTTTCAGTCTTTCCGTCCTTCTCAATTGGAACAGGAACGATAATGGAGCAGGCATTGATTTCATCGGATACTTCCATATCCTCAAGCTTGCCTTCGGCTCTTAACTTCTTCATACCCATGATTGCAAGGTCCATAAGGCAGACATACTTGTCGTTGCGATCCTTATAAAGCACCTTGAAATCATCTTTATATCTGTTGAATGTATCTTCGATAGGTTTGCGATAGTAACCCTCTCTGAACTTGATATCGGTAAGTTCTGTAGAGAAAGTTGTGTGACGGCAGTGATCGGACCAGTATGTGTCCAGCACTCTGATTTCCGTCATGGAAGGATCACGCTTCTCTTCGTTTCTGAAATAATCTCTGATGAATACGAAATCCTTGTAGGTCATGGCAAGACCGAGAGAATCGTAAAGATCGCAAAAATCGTCATCGCTCATGTCTCTGAAACCGTCAAAGATGTGAACATCTGCCGGATCGTCAAATTTCTGGATAAGAGTGTCCGGCTTTACTTCATCGGTTTCGTTTGAATCTACCGGGTTGATAACATACTTCTTAACTGCTTCCAGCTCTTCCTTCTTGATTCCGCCCTGAAGAACGTAGGTGGTTGCGGTACGAACTACCGGAACAGCGCTTTCGTTAAGAAGGCGGATGCACTGCTCGCAGGAATCTGCTCTCTGATCGAACTGTCCGGCAAGATATGCAACGGAGAATACCTTATCTCCCTCGTTTACCGGGAAAGTCTCCTCATAGAGGTCATCCATGGGAGCCTCGGCAAATACTGTATTTAAAGCCTTTTTGTAGGTTTCGTCATCGATGTTTTCAACATCGTATCTGACAAGGACTCTTACACCTGTAATGTCGGTGAGACCGAGATAGTCTTTTAATTCTTCCTTCAGTTCCTTGGCGCGAACCGCATAAGGAAGTTTCTTTTCAACGTAAATTCTTCTTACTGTGCTCATGAAATAACCTCACTTTTATTCTTCGGCAGCCTTTTTCCAGTCCTCGGTTGGGACATCGGCTCCCTTTAAAATTCTCTCTACGATTTCCTCTGCCTTATCTGCCTTCCATCTGGATGAGCGGTTAAGGAGAAGTCTGTGGGCAAGCACCTTCGGAGCAAGGAATTTAACATCCTCGGGAACTACAAAGGTTCTGCCCTGTACATAGGCATATGCCTTGGCTGCGTGAAGGAGGGACACCGACGAACGGGTGCTGGCTCCTACTGCAACCTCTGCCTGACGGGCCGTGGCTTCAATGATATTTAAGATGTACTCGAATATTTTTTCATCCACATGCACGTCCTCCGCATCTGCCCTCATTGCGAGTATGTCATCGGTGGTGCACACTGCCGCAAGAGTAGCCAGCGGATTGTTATTGTTAAACCTCTTAAGTATCTTCATGGCTTTTTCCCTGTCGGGCTTTTCCATGGGAAGACGCATTAAGAATCGGTCCAGCTGAGCCTCGGGAAGCGGAAATGTTCCCGATGATTCAACCGGGTTTTCGGTTGCTATTACAAAGAAGGGCTCATTCAGAACGTGAGTGCGTCCTTCAATTGTTATCTGTTTTTCTTCCATGCACTCAAGAAGCGCCGACTGGGTTCTCGGAGTGGCACGGTTAAGCTCGTCGCCGAGTATCACATTGGCAAATGCCGGTCCCGGACGGAAAATGAATTCCTCTTCCTTTTTGTTGTAATAATAAAGACCGGTGATATCCGACGGAAGCAGGTCAGGAGTAAACTGAATACGGGCAAAATCTCCGCCTATGGATTTGGCGATGGATCTTGCAAGAACCGTTTTACCGGTACCGGGTACGTCTTCAAGCAGGCAGTGTCCGCCGGCCAGAAGGCAGGTCAAAAGCAGGTCGACGGTATCATCATTTCCGATAATTACCTTGGCAACATTTGCTTTAATGAGAGGTATCTTGTTCTCAGCCATAAAAACCTCCTGAATAATATATTGTCATGCCCGGCCGAATTATACGGCCCGTGGCGGGTTACTGAAATCTCGAAATAGCAAGAGCTATATAGAGGAAACAGATTACAGCGGAAACCATGCTGAATCTTGCAGCAATCTGTCCGCGCTGCCACTTGTTTACTTCCTTAACCTGGTAGTGAATCGGGCACTTGATTTTAGAAAGGAAGTTCTTCTTTCCGGTAGCCTTTATTACAAGGATTTTGAAAAGGCCCAGACCGCCGTCTACGATAAACACAAGGCAAAGCGGAATGAAAAGAAGGGGCGCACCGCTCTTAAGAGCGATAATGGCCACAAACACGCCGATGGCTCTCGAACCGCCGTCTCCCATGAGCATGGTGGAATCTTCCCAGTTAAAGAAAAGATAGGCAAGTATCGCCATCATGAAGGAGATAATGAGTCCGATGTAATCTCCGGAAACACCCGAAACAAGATAGATTACAAGGAAGGACATGAGTGTCACTATTGTAAGTGTTCCGCAAAGACCGTCGACACCGTCGGTGCAGTTAATAACATTTATCGATACGAAAATAAGAAGTACCGCGAGGATGACAAATACCACTGCGGGAATCTTAAAGCTTGTATCAAGAAGATAAACATAGATTTCGCTTCCGTTAAAATAAACGTAAGTAACGGCGGTTCCCAGGGATATAACGAGGTCGAAAACACCTTTTATGAGTCGTCCCCAGTCACCTTCCGAACGGTCATCAAGGAAACCTGTAAGCATTGCCGCTGCCACTGCCGCAAGATATATGCTCATTTCGAGATCTCTTGCAAAAAAGGCAAATGACAAAGCTACAAACACAAGTATAAATATAATACCTGCTCCTGTTGCTTTACCCTTGGCTACCGCTCCGTCCTTTACAAATTTCTTGCCTCTGTCCTGAGGAAGATAGTCCTTAAGAAAGATATTGCAAAGAAGGGTAAGCACAAAAGTAAGCAAAGCGCATAAAATCAGCATGTTATGTACCCCTAGTCTATAATTCAGCGATGAGTTCCACTTCACAAAGGACATTCTTCGGAAGGGTCTTTACTGCCACGCAGGAACGGGCAGGTTTCTTGGTGAAGTACTCGCCGTAAACCTTATTGAACTCTGCAAAATCGTTCATATCGGCAAGGAAGCATACAGTCTTAACAGTATTATCAAGACTGATACCTGCCTCGGTTACAATTGCCTGAAGGTTTTTCATGACCTGTGTAGCCTGCTCTGTGATGTCCTTTCCGGTGATCTCGCCGGTTGCGGGATTGATTGCTATCTGTCCTGATGTGAACAGAAGATTTCCTGTTTTAACTGCCTGTGAATAAGGTCCGATGGCCTCAGGGGCATTTGATGTGTAAACTGTTGTTGCCATA
>CACYBJ010000144.1 GCA_902772565.1 uncultured Lachnospiraceae bacterium
AAAAGAAGGCAGATGCTGTAAAGAAAGAAGCAGTTAAGAAGGCTGAAACCGTAAAGAAGGAAACCGAAAAGAAGGTTGAAGCTGTAAAAAAAGAAGCTGAAAAGAAGGCAGAGCCTGTAAAGAAAGAAGCTGAAAAGAAGGCAGATGCTGTAAAGAAAGAAGCAGTTAAGGCAGTTGAAACTGTAAAAAAAGAAGCTGAAAAGAAAGCAGATACTCTTAAGAAATAATAAAACCCGGAGGAATTTATGGATATAGTTTGCCTTGATCTTGAAGGTGTACTTGTGCCTGAGATATGGATTGCATTTTCCAAGGAAAGCGGCATTCCCGAACTAAAAAGAACAACAAGAGATGAGCCTGACTATGATAAACTGATGAAATGGCGCATTGGTATTTTAAAAGAGCACGGACTCGGACTTAAAGAAATTCAGGAAACGATTGCTAAAATCGACCCGCTGCCCGGAGCCGTTGAGTTTTTAAATAAACTTCGCGAAAAGACCCAGGTTATCATTATCAGTGATACATTTACCGAGTTTGCAAAGCCCCTTATGGAAAAGCTGGGCTGGCCGACTATATTCTGTAATTCTCTTGAAGTCGCACCTGACGGAGAGATTACCGGATTTAAGATGAGAATTCATGATTCCAAGATTACAACCGTTAAAGCACTTCAGTCTATTGGATTTAACACCATAGCGGCAGGAGACAGCTACAACGATCTTGGAATGATTCTTGCAAGCAAAAGCGGATTCCTTTTCAGATCTACTGAACAGATTAAAAAGGATTATCCGGACTTGCCGGCATTCGAGGAATATGATGATTTCTATAATGCCATTGTAAACAGTTTGGAATAAACAGAAAGCAGTCGCTTCTTGCGGCTGCTTTTTTGTGCGATAAGTGCAAATTTTATATATAAAACATGTGTAAAATGTGATAAAATTAAGTGATATTTAATATGGGGATAGAATTGCCATGGTAAATGCCGATAAAACAAAACTCATGTCCGAATGTTCCCTTTTCGAAAAGCGGAATTCAGGACGGGATTACAATGCCGTAAAGTACTCACGGTCGGATTATCTTCGCATTAAATCCATTGAGACTTTTTTCTTTACGACACTCGGTTACATTTGCCTTTTTTCTTTATACATGTTCTATAACTATGAAAAAGTGGTTATAGATTTCCTGGATTTCTACGAGGACGAATTCTACCTCAGGGCAGCCGTGGTATATCTGATTGTCATGCTTGTTGCCCAGATAATAACCTTCATTAAGGAAAACAGTTATTACAGGCGTTTGTCTGCAGATGCCGGGATGTACAAACAGAGGTTTGATCAGATTAAAAAAATCGATGAAAGTGACGGTAATCAACTATGACAGCTTTACTCGATTTAAGATCAAAATTCTTTGAAATATACAGAAAACATGACCGGCTCATAGTAGGTATCATAAAAGCAATACTTTTCTTTATGGTTTACATAACCATCATGAAAAAGGTGGGCTTTAACCGTTATGTTGATAAGTATCATGTAATAATTATCCTTTCAGTTATTTCATCCTTCTTACCTTCTTCGGTTTCAATGATCATGGCTATTGCATTTTCCGCCATCAGCGTTTATCCGCTTTCGCCGGAAACAGCAATACTTGTGGTTATAGTGGCAGTTATTGTTTACAGCTTTTTCATGAGATATGCCATGGCATACTCCTATGTGGAAGTGTTTACGGTATCCATGTGCTTTTTCGGAATGCCTTTCTTTTCACCGGTACTTGCCGGTCTCTTCGGTACTCCGTTAATGGCAATTCCGGTGTGCACAGGTATATTTTCCTACTATCTTTTGGATACCATTCAGTCAAGCCTTACGGTAATACAGAATTCATCTGCCACAGGTAATCCTTATTTGTTATTCAGAACACTTACGGATGCCCTGATCAAAAATGAAAAAATGTATATTGCTATGGCTGTTGCATTGATAGTAATACTTCTCATGTGTCTCATGAAGAGTATCAAAATGGATTATTCCTTCGAAATAGCCATTGTCTCAGGATCCTTCATTATGATGTTTGTTTACATCATCTGTATGCTCCGCTGGGATGTGGATTTCGGAATAATATATACAATAATCATGTCTGCCATATCCGGACTGATTGCACTAATCGGCTTGTATCTTATCAGACCCCTTAACTATTCGGGATCGGAGATTCTTCAGTTTGAAGATGATGATTACCTTTACTATGTTAAAGCGGTACCGAAGATCAAACTTACAAGCAGCAGAACCAATGTAACCAGAATCGTGGGACGTACCCACGATGACGACGTCGAACAGGATTAAACTATGGAAAAATTCAAACAGGATGTTTATACGTTTTTCAGTTATCTGATGCCCAAGAATATCTTGATTACGGATATTCTTGAAATCATTCTGATTGCGTATTTTATCTATACAATTATTAACTGGATCAAGGATACCAAGGCCTGGTCGCTGTTTAAGGGAATTGTTTTCCTGATGGCAATGTGGATCATAGCCGAGCTCCTTAATTTCAATGTTATACTCTACATTTTTGTAAATGCCATTAATGTAGGTATTATTGCATTGTTTATTATTTTCCAGCCGGAGTTAAGAAGAGCTCTCGAACAGCTTGGCCGTAAGAATATTTCTGTATTTCAGTTTGATTTCAGAAATGAAAAGGTTCGTTTTTCCAACAATACGGTTCAGGAAATCGTTGTTGCCTGCAACCATATGTCTGAGAAGAAGACCGGCGCCCTGATCGTACTTGAAAACGAAACCTCTCTCGGTGAGTATGAAATGACCGGTATCGAGCTGGATTCCAATATCAGCGCTGCATTGCTCATTAATATCTTTGAACATAACACACCACTCCACGATGGAGCGGTAATCATAAAAGGTGATAAGATAAAGGCTGCCACCTGTATACTTCCCGTATCTGACAATATGTCTCTTTCAAGAGACCTGGGAACAAGACATCGTGCCGGAATCGGTCTCAGTGAAGTTACAGATGCATTTGTAATAATCGTTTCCGAAGAAAACGGAAAGATATCAATTGCCGTAAACGGACAGTTAATCAGAAATGTTGATGAAATGTACTTAAGAAGCCGTCTTCAGAAATTACAGAAAATCAACGATGTAACGGAAACCAGAAAACTTACCTTACACAGAAAAAGAAAGAAAAACAGCAGAGAGAAAAAAGAAATATGAAAAAATTCATAAAAAAATATATTCTCAAAAACTTCTGGCTTAAGCTGATTTCGCTTGTTGTCGCAGTTATTTGCTGGTGTGCCGTTATGAACAGGTCCGACCCTTACACTTCGGTTACACTTAGGAATATCAGCGTTAACAAGATTAACGAAGATGTCGTTACCGGTGATAACATGCTTTATGAAGTAAAGAGCGGTGATACCATCGATATTACCTTCTACGGACCACGCTCCGAGATTCAGACCCTTTCGGCTTCGGGAGTCGAAGCCTATGTGGATCTGAAGGAATTAAGCATTACGGAATCCTGTCCGATTCATGTTGTTTTTGTGAATGAAGAAAAGTATAAAAACGTGAGAGTTATTGACAAGTCCTTTGAGACTATGCAATTAAGTCTTGAAAGCATGGTTACGGAATCAAAGCAGGTTATCTGTGATATTACAGGTACTCCTTCTTCGGGATTTTATCCTGTAGCCACTGTTCTTCCCGCAACGGTGGATGTTTACGGATCGTCCAATGCAGTAGACTCCATAGCTTCTCTTAAGGCCCGTGTGGATGTATCCGAAGCCACATCATCCTTTGAGAAAGAAGTAAGCTTTGTTGCGGTAGATTCAAACGGTGAAGAGTTCAGTCCGGATGTAACCTATGAAAGTACAAAAGTAACCTTAAGTGTTACAATGTATCCGACCAAAACGGTGAATGTAAATCTTGATTATGATGTTTCGCCTGCCGTAGGATTTGCCATCGGTGATCTTAAATATGCACCAATGTCAGTTTCCATTGCCGGGTCCTATGCTTTGATTTCAACTATAACTGACATAAACATTGCCTACGAAAACAAAGATATATTTGAAGATGTCAATGACAGCATAAGTCTTGCCGACTATCTGCCGGAAGGTGTTTATCTTGCTTCGAATACCAATGTTGTTTCTGTAACAATTCCGGCATTTGCTCTTGATGACAACAAGACACTAAGTGCATCCATTAATTCCATGGATACTACTTCACTTTCGGAGAAATATAAGATTAACAATGCTACCAATGCCGTAACGCTTAATGTATGGGGTGCGTTAGGAAGCCTTGATTCCATATCGGCATCGGATTTAAATCTCAGTCTTGATTTAAGCAACATAACCGCACCGGGCACCTATGATTTGCCTGTAACATGTAACAATAATAAGTATATGGTTGATGACGCTGTTATTACCGTTGAGGTAGTGGAAGCTGAAACCGAAAATGAAACACAATAAACTGTCAAATAATAGTAAAATATCAGTAATACGTCATTTATCCCGAAGGGATGAATGACACAGCGCATGCCAACGCGAAGCGTTTTTGCATGGCATGCGTAACACAAAAATTAGGGAGTAATA
>CACYBJ010000145.1 GCA_902772565.1 uncultured Lachnospiraceae bacterium
CTTTGCGAGAGACGGTTTGATTGTTATCTTTCCGAACATCCTCCGCTTGTTGAGCACGATTCCGAGACGGAACGCAATAAATTCCTTGAGATGATGGAATATGCCTACGAGACCGATCCGAGACGTGAAGTGGTTTTGAAGGAGCAAAACATATCTTGCGCTCATGAAAGTGGTGTAAATATTCATGGTTTCCTTGACCGAATGGAAAAACTTGAGGATGGAACGTATCTGATAGTCGATTATAAAACAGGCAGAAAAATAAAACAGAACGATGAAGACCCTAATTCATGGATTCAGGCTGTAATGTATGCTTATATGGCAGAAAGCATGGGATATAAGGTGGCCGGAGGAGAGTATCGATATCTTCGCGTAGGCCGGAACGTGTCATTTACCTACAATGATGAGATGAAGCAGATGCTCGCCGCCAATTTGGAATACTTCAGAGAGGCTGTGGCATCAGCCTGTTTTCCGATACCTGAAATGGCCTACAGTAAAAACAGGAGCGACGGCGACCCCGATCCATGTCGTTATTGCAAGTATGGTAAAATATGCGGAAAAGCTCAGGAGGAAGGAGATTCTGATGATGAATAGTACTATGACAAATCATGATAAAGACACTCTTTCCAGAAACAGAATCGTTTCAGAAATGAATAAAAACTTTTTTGTGGAAGCCGGTGCGGGATCGGGTAAGACAACTATGCTTGTAAATCGGATGGTGGCTATGGTTGAATCGGGAATCCCTATTGATAAAATCTGCGCCATTACTTTCACAAAAGCTGCTGCGGGTGAATTTTATGAACGATTTCAGAAAATTCTGATAGAAAGAAGCAACCCGGAATATAAGTGGGAGGATACCGGCCGTGCCGGTCAGCTGCCTGCGCCAACCGAAAAAAGCAGAGCGTTTTGCGATGAGGCTCTTAAGAATATAGATTTATGTTTTATGGGCACAATCGATTCTTTTTGCGGAATGCTGCTTTCTGAGCATCCTTCTGAAGCAGGTATACCTTCAGATTCACAAATCATAACCGATGAGGACGCTCAGGATTTATATAAGCAGGAGTATGTAAAGATTTGCGGCGGGGAGTACGGAAAAGAACTTGCAGATAAGGCTCGAAGCTTCGGCAGGTTTTATTGGAACTCAAAAGATGTTTTTGTTAAAAGCGCTTCGTTGCTTATGAATAAACGCAATGTGCATTTTAACTACAATCCTCCGACAGCATTTGACATAGATAAGCTTTACGCTGATGAAAAAAACAATCTTTTGCATATAATCAAACTCCTTATGGAGCATCGCGAACTTGAGTATGATAAAAACGCTACCAGCCGACAGGCATGGGATTCGTTAGAAGATATATACAAGAATCTTAGAAAGCGATGGAGCACCGCCTTTGATAATGTGATAGATAGCCTGAAAACACTTGGAGGCATAAGGCTCATACCGGAGGCATTTAATCATTATGAGAATGAACTTGCGGGATTGTTTGACTATGGCGGAGTAAGGAAAAAATGGCTTGAATGCGATATATGCGGAGAGCATGGAATAAGATCCAAACTTGTTGGAATTCGCTATGGAATAACAATGGATTTTCTGGAAGAATGCGTTCCAATCCTTGAAAAGTCGATGCATGATAAAGGACGTTTGACCTTCTTTGACTACCTGTACTATTTGCGAAATATGCTTCGTAAGGATGCTGAAAAGGATGGTAAACTCATTCGTTATATCTATGACAGACACAGTTATTTCTTAATTGATGAATTTCAGGATACGAATCCGATGCAGGCCGAGGTGTTTTTCTATCTGACTGCGAAAAAGCCTGTTCCTGAGTGGACAGAATGTGAGCCACAGCCGGGATCGTTATTTATTGTAGGTGACCCCAAACAGTCTATTTATCGTTTCAGAAGTGCCGATGTTCAGTCTTTTCTCAGGGTAAAGGGATTGTTTGAAAAAAGCGGCGGAGATATCCTGGTTCTTTCGAGAAATTTCAGATCCAAACGATCATTGATTGATTTCTTTAATCAGAGGTTCGAGGAGATGCTTCCGGAGGAAACTATTGACCAAAGCAAGTTTGAGAGAATCCCTGAACCTGAGTTCACACCGGATGAATTTCAGGGTATATACACCTATGTTGCGTACACGGGAAAACTGATGGCAGTACATCCGAATGAAGTTGATTCTTTACAGATTTCAAGAATTATCGAAAGAATTGTTGATAATGATGAATACCTTATCCGAGGCGGGAAAGACAAAGAACTGAGAAAACTGCGTTACAGTGACATAATGGTAATCACCTACGGCAAGAATACGTTGGGCCCTATTATGGAAGCTTTGGATGCAAAAGGTATTCCTTCAAAGGTGGAAGGCCAGGTGCCCTTTGGTGAGAATGATGCTCTCAAAGAAATATGGAAATTATATTCTGCAATAGCGGTTCCGAATGATAGTCGAAACATTTACGGAGCACTTACGGGGAAAATCTTCGGTTTTGGAATGAATGATGTTCTTTATTTCAACAGTGTAGGCGGAAAACTGTCTTTTGGCGAGCAAAAGATAGATGAATCAGCCTGTGAGAGTCATGTGATTAAGGAGATTCAGTCCGCCATTAAGAAACTTAAGGAATTTCATCATGAAGCCAGGACACTTTCTCCGGCAGCTTTGTTTTCGGAAGTGATGGATAAGTATCGAGTGTATGAGTATGCATCTGCCGAAAAAATGGAAGTTGTATACTATGCGTTGGAACTTTTGCGTAACGCTGAAAAATCGGGAGCCGTTGTATCCGGCGAAGACGGAGCTACATTTATTGAACAGTTAATAGACGGAGCATCCGGTGAGGAGAGGTGTCTTAGCCTTAATGATGAGAAAGATGCTGTGCACATGGCAAATCTGCATAAGGTAAAGGGACTGGAGGCACCGGTTGTTATTTTGGCGGCTGCTACACAATTTAGAAACGGATTTGATTGCCGAATTGTTCAGGGAGATAAAAACGCGGAGGGATACTTATTCTCAGTTACCAAAGACCTAAATACCAAGTATTTTAAGACTGATGAATTTCCTGATGAAAAAGAAGAGGAAACAACGGCATATGCTGCGGAAAACACACGTCTTGTTTACGTGGCGGCCACACGTGCTCGTAATGTGCTGATTCTTTGTGACAGCATTCGCAAAACCAGGTCAGGTGAGACTCATGCTTCGTGCTGGGAAGGATTAAGGCAAGGCAATACTCTGTCGGATTTCTTTGAAACAACCGCCGAGAATGATTGTTTAGAAGAATCAGAGGAGGTGAGTGTTGATGTTGCCTCTCTATATGATGCAGCGGAAGATAAATGTGTCCTTAACGACAGAAGCAATGAGCAGGAGTCGTACCATCTTGAGAATCCAAGTCGTTTGGCTTTAGCTTCAAAGTTTGATGAAGAGCAGACAACCAGTGTGCTGCCCGGTGATGAGACAGCTGTAGAACCGAGTAAAACCGTGAGATATCATGCTTTTCCTGCATTGGTTGGAACAATGACTCATAAGCTTATGGAAATGCTGGTTTCCACAAAAAACAAGCTGGACGTGGAAGAGGCAGTTGGAGAGATAATACGAGAGTATCGTACGGCGGAAACCGAGTCTTACGAAAAGCAACTTGCCAAAGAACTGATTGGTGTTGCCAACACAATGAGAGCCGGAGGCTATCCGCAAACCAACGGTTTGCCACAAGACATGTTAAAAACGCTTCTTTCGGCAGATGAGGTCTACTGTGAAGTGCCGTTTAGTTACACCGAGGATACAGAAAACGGCAAAGTTTTATGGAATGGAATAATGGACGTTGTTTATTTGTCAGAGGGCAAGTGGCACATCGTTGATTACAAGACAAATGCCGACGGAAGTGACCTTGATAAAAAATACCGCGCCCAAATGTCCGCATATGTCAAAGCTTTCAAAGCCATAACCGGCGAGGAGGCAGATGCGGCAACATATCATATTGGGGTGTGAGGGATGAGAATCTTTAACTAAACTTTAACCCCGGTCTTAATTACCTTTTAGGATTGACTATTATCATAGAGTCAAAGATAGTCAAGGAGGTAAAAGACTATGAGGAAAACAGCACTAATCACAACAGCAGTAATAATGTCAATTTCACTTGCGGCATGCGGAAGCACTGCAAGTACCAAAACAAGTTCCACGGACAGCGCGGTGGAAGATAGCACTTCTGAAGAGACCGAAGAGGCGGAAGCCGGAAAAGACGACGGTGAAAGACCTGATGCGCCACCGGACGGAGAAGGCGGTCCCGGAGGCGAGAAGCCGGATGGCGAGCCGGGCGGCGGATTCGGCGGCGGCAGCGGCGATGTGATTTACGGAGGCGCAACCGAGATTACATCTGCCGACAGTCAGGACGGACAGACATATGCCACCGAAACGGCAGATGAGAGCGCACTCCTAATCAGCACATCCGAGGATGTGAGCATCAGCAATGCCACAGTTACCAAGACCGGCGATTCCGATGGTGGAGACAATTGCAACTTCTACGGTCAGAACGCTGCAGTTCTTGTAAAAGACGGTTCAACCACCACCATCACAAATGCAACAATCACATCTTCCGCAGACGGCGCCAACGGCGTGTTCTGCTACGGCGGTAACGGCGGCCAGAACGGTGCAGACGGCGACGGAACCACAGTTATCATTAAGGATTCCACCATTACAACCACAGGCAACGGCTCTGGCGGAATCATGACAACCGGCGGCGGAATCACCAAGGCCTACAACCTTACTGTAACTACAAGCGGTCAGTCATCTGCCGCAATCAGAACCGACAGAGGCGGCGGCACGGTTACAGTGGAAGGCGGAACTTACACATCCAACGGACTCGGCTCACCGGCCATTTATTCTACGGCAGATATTACCGTGGATGACGCCACACTGGTTTCAAATCTTTCCGAGGGTGTGTGCATCGAGGGCCTTAACTCTATTACACTTAACAACTGCGACCTGACAGCAAACAACACCAAGTGTAACGGTAATGCCACATTCTACGATTCCATAATGATTTACCAGTCCATGTCGGGAGATGCCGACAGCGGCACATCATCCTTTACGATGGATGGCGGTTCCCTTACCAGCAAAAACGGCCATGTATTCCATGTGACCAACACCAGCGCGGTAATCAACCTTTCGGGCGTTACCATCACCAACGAGGATTCTGAGAACGTTTTGATTTCCGTGTGCGATGACGGATGGAGCGGCGGTTCCAATACAGCCGTTCTTAATGCGGAAAGCCAGGTGCTTACCGGAGCGGTTCTGGTAGGAGATAATTCATCCCTCGAATTAAACCTTTCCGACGGCTCAACCTTCACAGGTTATGTAAGCGGCAAAATCACCAACGCCTCAGGCGAAACAGTATCCACAGAAGCAGGCGACGTATCTGTAACTCTTGAATCGGGCTGCACATGGACACTTACAGGCGACAGCTACGTTACAGAGTTTAACGGAAATGCATCAAGCGTAATCTCAAACGGTTACACACTTTATGTAAACGGTGTAGCTCTCAGCGGAACAAAATAGAAATTTGTTATTTACCTGTTGATATAGAAAAACCTCCGGTCTTTAGGGCCGGAGGTTTTGCGGTTTATGAGGCAGGATAATTGACGTCGCCCGCCTTTGGGCATATGATTACAGAGGTTGTGTCAAGTTTTCTATGAAAACTTGACATGTAGCGTCAGCCCATCGCCGAAGGCGATTTTGCATGGGGTGACGTTCCAGAAAACGGGGGACTAAAAATGAATCACACACCACA
>CACYBJ010000146.1 GCA_902772565.1 uncultured Lachnospiraceae bacterium
CACCACCGTTGAAAAACTGGCTCAGTACGGCGACATCGGTATCGGTACCTTCGAAGGCGTAAACGGCGAGATGATAGTCTGGGAGGGCGTTATCTACCAAGCTCTGGCAGATGGTTCCGTTATCGTGGCAGATCCGGGAGATACCGTTCCTTTCGCCAATGTAACCTTCTTTATGCCGGACATTAACATAAAAGACGTTAAGGCGGTGGACATCGAGGAATTAAAGAAACAGCTGGATGTGATCATGGCCGAGAACGGTCAGAACCAGTTCTGTATCGTAAAACTCACGGGACATTTCGCATCGGTACAGGTACGAAGCGCGCTTAAACAGAAGCCTCCGTACAGGTATCTGAATCTCGCCATGGCTGCGGACCAGCGCATTTTCGATTACGAAAACCTGGACGGACATCTGGTGGCGCTTTATTGTCCTGCCTACATGGACGGACTGAATATGCCGGGATGGCATTTCCATTTCCTTTCCGCCGACAAGTCAAAGGGCGGTCATGTGCTGGGTCTTTCTCTTGAAAGCGGCGACGGTGAAGTAGACATCATCAGCTCCTTCAAGATGATAGTTCCGGACAGAAAGTCCTTTAATGAAAAGCATCTTGAGGCAGATATGACTTCGGAGATCCACGCTACGGAATAGAATTAACAGGGTTTTGGTGTTTATAAGGGTTTTGATATGAAAAAGGGGATACAAAGCAAAATATCCGAAAACAGGAAATATAAAAACAAGGCCGTGAAAAAGAGCAAGTACTGGGTTGCTATCATACTTACTTTTGTTATGATGCTTATGCTTATCATAACTTTTCGCGTGTTTATGGAAACTTTTATCCAATACGTGTTTTCTGACCGTCTTGAGGAGGAAATAAAGGAAGCCGAAAGCATGGGAACCGAGTATGAGATTCTCGGTAAGGATGGTCTTGCAGTTTACGATAACGACTATTTTATTCTTGATTCGGAAGGTACTACCATAGCCTCCCGCGGCAAGAATACCTGTAACATGAAGAAAAAGGGCAAATGGACGAATATGGTCTCCGATAAAGAGGTCCATATCGTTTATGCCGATTTTACAAACAAGAACGTTGTTCCCAAAGGTGATTCTCTGAATGTGGGATTCTGGGAAATCTTTGACTCGACCATGGATCTTAATGTTTCGGACTGGAATACCGAGCAGTATTTCGATTCTCCGCTCTGGATACAGATTCCTGTCAAGGATGGTGAAGAAAGGCTGATTGTTAAAGCCCCCATGAGGATATATCTTTCAAGTCTCCTTATGATGATTGCCGTTATCCTTACCACGGGACTCATGTTCTTTGTTATTTTTGTGATAATGATCGTGTTCTGTATTAATAACATGCTGAGTTACAGAAGACTTTCGGATCTTTTCTTCACAAATGTGGTTACGGGAGGAAAGAATCACAACTGGTTTATTGTAAACGGTTCCAGAATTATAAAAAAACATTCTTCGGATAAAAGAAACTTTGCCTATCTTAGTATAGATGTGGTAAAATACAGCAGTTTTTGTCTTTGCCATTCCGTTGCCGAGGGTGAAGAAATTCTCCGCTCCGTTTTCACGGCATTGCTTAAGAAAAAGACCGGAGGCGAGCTTTGCGTTCTCAATAACAGTTCCGATTTCGCCATGATGTTAAGATATAACAGCGAGGAAGAAATCAGGGAGCGCATCGAAAAGATCCTGAATGCGGCATCTGCCGCCACGGGACATTATAAAATGGTATTCCATATCGGTGTTTACTTTGATGCGGCAAAGAAGAACGAAAACGGAAAATACAGACGCCGTAAGGACGACGACTTTGAAGCGTTGTTTAACAATGCGGCAATGTCATGCCATACCATAGCAGACAAGCCGGTATCTGCCATTGCCTATTATGACGACGATCTGGCTGAGGAAAACAGGTGGGAAAACCTTGTGTTTGAGGCACAGCAGGAGGCTCTTGATAAAGAGGAATTTCTGGTTTATTATCAGCCGAAGTACGACCCCAATACCAATAAGTTAAGGGGCGCCGAGGCACTGATCAGATGGCAGTCTCCGAAGTACGGTTTCCTTACTCCCGGAAAGTTCATCCCCATATTTGAGAAGAACGGTTTCATTACGAAAATCGACCGTTACATGCTTGAACATGTGGCAAAGGATCAGAAGAGGTGGCTGGACGAAGGACGTGAATGTGTTCCCGTATCCGTAAATGTTTCCAGAGTCCACTTTGCCGAAAAGGATCTGGCAGATCAGATTCGGGACATAGTTGGCAGCGCCGGAACTCCGAGAGAACTTATAGAAATCGAACTTACGGAAAGTGCTTTCTTTGATGACAAGAGAGAACTTCTCAGTATAATAAAACAGCTGAAGGACTATGGATTTATGGTTTCCATGGATGATTTCGGCTCAGGTTACTCCTCCCTTAATTCCCTTAAGGACATGCCTCTTGATGTTCTTAAACTGGATGCGGAATTTTTCAGAGGAGAAAATGAAGGCGACAGGGGAAGGATCATTGTTGCGGAAACCATCCGCATGGCAAGAAGCCTTCATATGCTTACTGTTGCCGAGGGTGTGGAAGAAAAGAATCAGGTAGATTTCCTGGCGGAGCAGCATTGCGACATGATACAGGGATTCTACTTTGCCCGACCCATGCCGTCTTATGACTACGAGAATAAGATGAGTATGAAAGGGGATGTGCAGGCGGATTAGGGTGTATGAGAAAATAAGAAAACAGAGGATACATTTGTGGGATTTACCGAAATCACCTTCCTTTTTATCGTAATGCCTGTTTCGGTGCTTTTGTATTTCTTAAGCGCTGCAGGAAAACGCATCACAGCCTGTAATTTTTTACTGGCTGCCTTTAGCATTGCCGTTTACTACTGGGTGAGCCCCGAAACCCTGCTGTTTTTCCTTGTTTTTACCCTCTGTGCCTATGCCTGCGGCGTGGCTGTAAGTGCCGGTAAAAAGAGCTCCGGCAAAACGCATTCTGCGTCC
>CACYBJ010000147.1 GCA_902772565.1 uncultured Lachnospiraceae bacterium
ATAGAAAAACTGATTCGTTTTATTCAGACTGGAGAAAGGTAAAATCAGAGTATATCGAGCTGATGCCATAGCACGTTAAACCAAAATTTAATTGTGTAGGGGGGTAATTCCTCATTACAATTGTTTTTGGTAATAATGCACAATAAAATCAGATATAGAGAGTTTTACATATGGATACAAAGCGTGGCTATGTACCGGAGGAAAAGAAAAATAACGTAGGGCATTTGGAATTCCGAATGCCCTACATTTAGTAGAAAGGGTAGATAGTATTTAATTTAAAAATCTAAGACACTAATTTTACAAAAATTTGTGTCTTAGAAGGCAACATATGGGACGGAATTATTGTGTATAATGTTCTTAACAAAAAGATCACTGTGCAGGTGTCATTTTTAAAACAAAGACGATAAGGAGCAGGCATATGTATGTAAGCAGAAAACGTGGTCAGTATAATTATACAAGGGCAGAGATCATGGGTATCGCAGAAGAAATCGTTGAAGAGTTAAGAGAAATAGAAGAAGGGGAAGTTACGACGACCCTTTCACAGGCAAAAGAACTAGGCTTCACGGAACTAACAAATGATGAGCTGTTTTTACTTCATGATTTTGTATTATACCAAGCCAAAAGTAATAAAATTAAATTAAAAATGACTTCTGATGACGATGAGATAGGCGGTCTTCCTTACCGGTATGAATACGAAGTCTTTAACAAAAAAGCACAGATTAAATGTCCACACTGTGGAAGTTTTCACACTGTTAGGGTTATTTATGATAACGAATGGATAGACGAGAGGGTTCTTAAAAAAGTTGCGGAGGGTAAAGTAACGTTAGGGGGAGAAAAGGTTTTTACGACCAGCCCGTCCGGAAGCAGTATGGATTTATGCCCGAAACGTTACTGTAAGGACTGTAAAAAAGCATTTGATAAGCCATCTGTCTTATTCAACAGGAAGAAAGGCTTTTGGGAGCCTTATATGTTCTGTGTTAAATCAGTTCGTTTTATGGATGGTGGATATTTTGGCGGAACAACGGAAGTCATTATTAAGGAAAATGATAAAGGGGCGCTTGTTACAATAAATGAATACCCGATGAGTTATATGAATGATGAGCCAAATGAACGGCAGATAACATATAATGCATGGTCCAATATCACTGTAAAACTTTATTCCGAGTTATATCTGCATGAATGGAAGAAAAGATATGAGGATCCGAATGTTTTAGATGGAGAGCAGTGGGAATTAGAAATCAAGTTAACGGACGGAAGAAGGAGATATTACTGCGGCAGCAATGAATTTCCTCCGTACTGGAAAGAACTGAAGAAACTGTTTAAACCTTATGCAAAGTTTTAGGTTATTTACCACCATAACGATGGAATAAACAAAAAAAACCGTGGTATAAAGATACGCAGAATGGTAAATTGTATCGTGAGTTGGAATTCAGATTAGTTGAATGGACTTTGCCTGAATTCTTAATAGGAAAGGAGAATAAACCACTCATTTTTCAAATGTCCGCTTTTTGCCGAAAAAAACATGCTCTAGGTCTGGACATTACTTGCTTCGTTCACTTTTCAAGGTCTTTTTAATGTGATAATATGGTACCGTGGAAAGGTTGGAGGTAGAAAACTGAAGACCAAATCTTCATAAATCTTTTGCAAAAGAATAACGGCAGATTAAGAGCGTCAGCTCATAACAATTAGTTATGGGTTTGGCGCTTTTCTTATGCCAGTAACTTGGAGGAGGGATGACGATCCCAAGACCGTAAACAATTTCATAGAAAGGAATAAAAGCAAATGAAGAATTACGAAGAATTCAAAGAACAGTTTGCACAAGATGTTAAAGCCAAGTTAGAAGAACAGGGCATGGATGTAGACGTCAAGCCGGGTAGGGTTGAAAAACTCAACCAGAGCTACGATGCGATTACCGTGACGCCTGTTGGTGAAGGTTTAGGAGTGAATCTTCAGATGGATAAGTTTTACGAAGCATATTCAGATGGCACTTCATATGAACAAATCATCGATAAGGCTGCGGAAGTAGCAACGGTTGGGATTGAACAGAAACCGGAATTCAATCTTTCAGATCTTACTGATTACAGTAAGATGAAAGAAACGCTTGCATTGGAAGTAGTTAGTTCAGAGACAAACAAAGGAATGCTGGAAACGGTACCTCACAAAGATATTGAGGATATGTCGGTTGTATACCGGTTTGTTCTTAGTTCTGATGAATCCGGCAGACAGTCCGTTCTTGTAACTAATCAGATGCTTGAGAGCATGGGGGTTACACCGGAGCAGCTTCATGCAGATGCATTGGAGAATGCGCCTCAGTTACAGCCCTTGGAGATTAAAGGAATGTCTGAAGTTCTTTCCGAACTTATGGGCGTTGAGCAGGCTGAAATGATGGGAATGACACCGGTTGCGCCTGAAGATGAAGCTATGTTTGTAGCTTCGGTGCCGGACAAAGTGCATGGTGCTGGAGTTTTGGCGTATGAAAGCTTTATGGATCAGGCAGCAGAAAAAGCAGGCGGCGACTTCTTTATTCTTCCCAGTTCAATCCACGAACTTTTGATTGTCCCGGATGACGGTAATGTTAAATTGGCGGATCTCGAAGCAATGGTCAAAGAAGTCAATGCAACACAGGTGGCTCCGGAAGACAAGCTTACAGACAGCGTATATCATTATGATTCAAAGGAAAAAATTTTTGAACTTGGAGAGAAATACGAAGAACGCCAGGCTGCAAAGGAAGCTGAGAGTTCAATGGACAAGGCTGAAGAAAAAGGCTCTGTTCTCGGCGATCTCAAAGCAAAGAAAGAAACGGTTGCAAAGACCCCGAAGAAAGATGTGGTAGAGAAAACTGCGAAATCTAAGGGTGGCGAAGCAATTTAGAAACAATTACATATTGGTAACATAGGGTAAGGCGTCTTGTAAATTTACAGGGCGCCTTTTTAAATGCCGAATGCGGCATAAAAATGAATCTGAAAGGAGTATAAGGCTATGTATGGCTATGAATACACATTAGAAAACATGGGAGTGATTGAAAGAGAACCTACCAAATCGATTATTGGAATAAGTGAGCCAATTGCTCATCCGAAGAATTGTAAAACGGAGTGTTCCTATGGTAGAGATAAGGCGTTCTGTTTCCCCTGCATGGCGAAGATTCTTAATGAACACAGGGCAATGACGAGAAAGGTTCAGCCCACAGAATTAACCAGTTAAGGAGAGAAGACATGAATTCGATTAAAGTAAACATCAATTTAGACCCCATTCATGATGGGGCAATCATTAATCCGAACAGGATTGTGAAGAAAGTCGAAGGCGCATTGGTGATTGCTACCAATGGGGAATCGAAGATTATCAGTGAAGATGAGGCGATCGATCTTCTGGATCAGTTATCCGGCAATACGCAGGGTGAATACATGGGAAAGACACCTTATCTTGCGGTATTTAACGGTGAAAAGATTTTTAAGGTTCAGGGAAGACATTATTATATCGGTTCCGCTGTGATTGTAAAGAATACAAAGGATGGTATTGCAATGCTTGCGGGTGATGACTTCGAAAAAGCAGCAAAAGAGTTTGAAAGCAGACTGATTACGCTGGTCGGAGACGGGCAGGATCTCTCTGCATATGAGCTTTCGTAGCAATAACTGAAGGGATGTGATGATATGCAGGAAGAAGTAGAAAACAAATCTGTAAATCTTGCAATCAGAAGCGGCAGTGTAACTGCCCGGGGACTGTATTTGGCATTGAAAGCATATCTGAACCATCAGAAAAGTGCCAGTGCCAGACGCAGTGCCAGACGTAACATGAAGCAGATGAAGGAGAATATGCCGATACACGGAAAACAGTCCGTGAAGCAATTAGTTCGTCAGGGGCAAGGGGTCTCCAGCATGGATATTGGAGACTCCGGGCTTCGTGATTTTAAGCGGATTGCGAACAAGTACGGTGCAGATTTCGCCATTGTCAAGGATAAGGAGTCAATACCTCCGAAATACATGGTCTTTTTCAAGGCAAAGGATGCAGATGCCATTACGGCGATTTTAAAAGAGTATTCCCAGAAACAGCTTAAGAAGAAGGACCGTGCAGAAAAACCGAGTATTCGTGAGAAACTCCGCCAGTTTAAGGAGAAGGTTGCGAGTACACCCAAGAAAGAGAAGCGAAGGGAGATCGAGCGATGAAATCCAAGAATATTAAGAAGACGTTGATTATGAATCTTCCTTATATCCTGATTGGGCTTGTTGCGACCAACTTCGGTGAGGCATGGAGACTGGCAGAAGGGATCAATGCATCAGAAAAAGTACAGAGCCTCTTTATTGATGGGGCATTCAAAGCGGCATTTATGAATCCCCTGCCCAGTTTTCATCCTCTGGATTTGCTGGTCGGAGTTTTGATCGGCGGTGGCCTGCGGCTTGCAATGTATATCAAAGCAAAAAATGCCAAGAAATACCGCCACAACATGGAGTATGGTTCTGCCAGGTGGGGGACACATGAAGATATCGAGCCTTTTATGGATCCTGAGTTTGAAAATAATGTGATCCTTTCCCAGACGGAACGACTTACCATGAACGGGAGACCCCAAAATCCGAAGTATGCCAGGAACAAAAACGTATGTGTTACGGGCGGTTCCGGGTCAGGCAAAACAAGATTTTTTATCAAACCGAATCTGTTGCAGATGCATAGTTCTTATGTTATTACAGACCCGAAGGGGACGGTAATAAACGAGGTTGCCAATGCACTTGTGGCAGGAAATTACCGCATCAAGATTTTCAATACAATCAACTTTAAAAAGTCGATGCATTATAATCCGTTTGCTTATGTTCATGACGAGAAGGATATTTTAAAGCTTGTCACAACGCTGATTGCGAACACAAAAGGCGAAGGAAAAGGTGGAGACGAATTCTGGGAGAAAGCGGAAAAACTGCTTTATTCAGCGCTGATTGGCTATATTCATTATGAAGCGCCAGAAGAGGAGCAGAACTTTTCGACTCTTCTGGAAATGATCAACGCGATGGAAGTCAGAGAAGACGATGAGGAGTTTAAAAACCCCGTTGATTTAATGTTCGATGAACTTGCAGAGCGTGATCCGGACCACTTTGCCGTACGTCAGTATGTGAAGTATAAGCTTTCGGCCGGCAAGACAGCGAAGTCGATTCTTGTCAGTTGCGGTGCACGTCTTGCTCCGTTTGATATTAAGGAGCTTCGTGAGATTACTGCATACGATGAATTAGAACTTGATACGTTGGGAGATCAGAAGACAGCACTGTTTTTAATCATGTCCGATACGGATGCCACATTCAATTTCTTGATTAGCATGGTATATACACAGTTATTTAACCTACTTTGTGAGAAGGCGGATGATGTATACGGCGGAAGATTACCGGTACATGTGCGGTGCTTAATCGATGAGGCGGCAAATATCGGTCAAATCCCGAATCTGGAAAAACTTATGGCAACGATTCGTAGCCGTGAGATTTCAGCAGCTCTGGTGCTGCAAGCCAAGTCGCAGCTTAAAGCGATATATAAGGATAATGCGGAAACGATTATCGGGAACTGTGATACGCAGATATTCCTCGGTGGATCGGAGCAGACAACCTTAAAAGATTTGAATGCTTCTCTGGGAAAAGAAACCATCGATACTTACAATACCGGTGAAACCAGAGGGCAGTCACAAAGTTACAATATGAATTACCAAAAACTCGGTCATGATCTGATGTCGATTGATGAATTGGCAGTTATGGACGGCAGCAAATGTATAGTCCAACTGCGTGGAGTAAGACCGTTTCTATCTGACAAATACGATTTGACCAAGCATCCAAAGTATTATCTTACGGCGGATGCTGACAAAAAGAACTGGTTCGATATCGAAAAGTTCTTAAACCACAAGTTCATATTGAAAGCAGATGACGAATTTGAAGTTATCGATGTAAGCGAAGAGTAAGGCTCTTGGAGTAATCCGGGGCCTTTTTCTTATGCCCAAATCTTCGGAAGAGGGCAGATATGCGCGCATAATCCAAGGTCAGTCGACGGGCCTTGGAATGTAACTGTAAACTTGTTAACAGAAAGGTAATTAAAACCATGGCATTTTTTAACAGTGCAGTAGGCGTTTTACAGACGCTGGTTATCGCCCTTGGTGCAGGTCTTGGTATTTGGGGAGCAATCAACCTCATGGAAGGTTACGGAAATGATAACCCCGGTGCTAAGAGCCAGGGCATGAAGCAGCTGGTTGCAGGAGGCGGAGTAGCCTTAATCGGTATTACACTTGTTCCGCTCCTGTCCGGACTCTTCGGATAAGCACCAACCTACAATTTCATATGGTTCTGGGGCCGGTAAGATCCGGCCCCTTTTTTTCTAGTAGTTTATGAGAGGAGGACACGAATGGAAAGTCTATTACAGTCGATTGAAGATTGGTTTCGGGGCATCCTCTTATCAGGCATTACGAGTAATATGAGCAATGTTTTTGATTCGGTAAATGTGCAGGTCGGACAGATTGCAAATCAGGTTGAGAAAACACCATTTACGTTTTCACCTACGATTTTTAGTATGATTCAGAATCTTTCCGAGAATGTTATCATGCCGATTGCAGGGCTTATTCTTACGTTTATCGCCTGTTATGAGTTAATCCAGCTGGTCATCAGTCACAATAATTTAGCAAACTTTGAAACGTGGATCTTCTTTAAGTGGATCTTTAAAACGTTCTTAGCTGTAACACTCATTACCAACACGATGAATATCACAATGGCGGTATTTGATGTAGCGCAGTATGTAGTAAAGGCAGCCGGTGGAATCATAACGGAAAGCACTTATGTGGATCCGGAAGGATTTGAGAATTTTCAATACTTCCTGGAAATGCAGACAACCGGAGAATTGTTCTCCATATTTTTGCAGACATTCATCATACAGTTTCTGATTTATATTTTATCGGCACTCATTTATGTAATTGTGATGGCAAGAATGATTGAGATTTATCTCATGATTTCTTTAGCACCCATTCCGTTTTCCACTTTCGGAAACAAAGAGCAGAGTATTATTGGTCAGAATTATTTAAAGTCCCTGTTTGCACTGGGATTCCAAGGATTTTTAATTATGGTCTGTGTTGCAATCTATGCGGTTTTGATCCAGAACGTTGCATTTACAGCGAATATTGTGGGATCGCTTTGGAAAGTGATTATGATTACGATTTTGCTTTGTTTTACGCTCTTTAAGACGGGAACGGTAGCAAAATCCATATTACATGCTCATTAACAAAGAAAGGATGAAAACTATGGCAGCATCGTATATATCCGTGCCTAGGGATCTTACCAAGGTAAAGAGCAAGGTAATGTTTAATCTTACAAAGAGACAGTTGATCTGCTTTAGTGCGGCGGCGCTCCTCGGGGTGCCGTCCTTCTTTTTGGTAAAGCAGGTAGCACATCTTACCGTAGCGGCGATTGTGATGATGATTATCATGATGCCGCTTTTCTTTTTGGCCATGTATGAAAAGAATGGTCAGCACCTGGAAGTGATTTTAAGGCATTTTATTGAGGCCAGGTTTATTCGGCCGAAAGTACGTCCGTACAAAACGGATAATAAGTATTCCGCATTGATTCGATACCAGAAAGCGGAAGGTGAAATTAAACAAATATTGCAGGAAGGAGGAAGCAAAAGATGAGCTTTTTTAAGAAGAAAAAGCAGCCGGAGGTGAAGATGCCTTCGGGACTTAGCAAGAAAGAGCAAAAGGAAGTAAAACGGATTCTTGCAAAAGCGAATCGTAAATCGAATGTACCGCAAACAGCGCAGCAGAGCATTCCGTTCGAGAGAATGTTCCAGGATGGGATTTGTAGAGTGGGATATGACTACTATACAATGACCATTCGGTTCTGGGATGTCAATTATCAGCTTGCTCAGCAGGAGGATAAGGAGCAGATTTTCGAAGAGTATTGCTCATTCTTAAACTTCTTTGATAGCACTGTGCATTTTGAATTAACCTTCACGAATATGTCCACGGATGTTGATAAGTTCAAAGAAGGAATTGTGCTTCCGTTTAAGGATGATGGTTATAACGAAGTGCGTAAGGAATACAGTTCCATGTTATATCATCAGATGCAGGCCGGTAATAACGGACTTACGAAGAGCAAGTATCTGACGTTCGGAATTCATGCGGCAAGCATCAAGGAAGCCAAACCGAGGATGATTCACATTGAAACGGATTTGATTAATAACTTTAAAAGAATCGGTGTTCAGGCAAAAGTATTAAACGGAAAAGAACGCTTGGAGCTGATGCATCAGATGTTTCATATGGGTGATCCGGATAAGTTTTTCTTTGATTGGAAATACCTTAATGAGACCGGACTTGATGTGAAGGATTTTATTGCACCGAGCAGTTTTGCATTCCCGAACGGAAAGACCTTCCGTATGGGCAATACCTTTGGGGCAGTCAGTTTTCTTTCCGTGGATGCTTCGGATATCTGTGACAGAATTCTGGTCGATTTCTTGAACATGGAGTCTTCGCAGATTGTGACAATGCATCTGCATTCAGTGGATCAGAATGATGCCATCAAGATGGTAAAGCACACGATTACGGAGCTTGACAGAAGCAAGATTGAAGAGCAGAAAAAGGCAGTCCGGGCAGGATACGATATGGATATAATTCCTTCAGACCTTGCGACATTTTCCAAAGATGCGAAAGCACTTCTTAAGGAATTGCAGAGCCAGAATGAGAGAATGTTTCTTATGACATTTTTGATTCTGAATACTGGCAAGACCGCAGAAGAGCTTGAAAACAATGTTTTTCAGGCTCGTTCGATTGCACAGAAACACAATTGTAACTTGATTCGTCTTGATTACCAGCAGGAACAGGGGCTTATGAGTTCCTTACCTTTGGCACATAATCAGGTCGAGATTGAAAGAGGAATGACAACCTCCAGTACGGCGATTTTTGTTCCGTTTACAACGCAGGAGTTATTCCAGGCAGGGGATGAGAGCCTGTATTATGGCTTGAATGCTCTTTCTAATAACTTAATCATGGTGGACCGCAAGAAACTCAAGAATCCGAACGGATTGGTTTTGGGAACACCCGGTTCCGGAAAATCTTTTGCGGCCAAGCGTGAAATCTCCAATGCTTTTCTGAAGACGGACGATGACATCATGATTTGTGATCCGGAATCTGAATATTCGCCGCTTGTGTATCGTTTTGATGGTCAGGTAGTGAATATCAGTCCTACCAGCTCGGACCATATCAATCCGATGGATATCAACATGAACTATTCGGAGGATGATAATCCGATTGCATTAAAAGCAGACTTTATCTTGTCACTCTGCGAATTAATCGTAGGTGGTAAGGAAGGTTTGCAGCCGGTGGAGAAGACGGTTATCGACCGTTGTATTCATCAGATTTATCAGAGATACTTCCAGGACCCGAAGCCTGAGAACATGCCTCTTTTGGAGGACCTTTATAATGAACTCTTAAAGCAGGGGGAAGCGGAAGCAAAACATGTAGCGACAGCGCTTGAAATTTATGTGCATGGTTCTTTGAATGTTTTTAATCACAGAACCAACGTGGATATCAAAAACAGGCTTGTTTGCTACGACATCAAGCAGCTTGGAAAACAGCTTAAGAAACTCGGAATGCTGATTGTACAGGATCAGGTTTGGGGGCGTGTTACGGCGAACCGTTCTGCAGGAAAGTCTACCAGATACTATATGGATGAGATGCATTTGCTGCTTCGTGAAGAGCAGACAGCAGCTTACACCGTAGAAATCTGGAAACGTTTCCGTAAATGGGGCGGTATTCCGACCGGTATTACACAGAACGTAAAAGACCTGATGCGTTCCAAGGAAGTCCAGAATATCTTTGAAAATTCCGATTTCATTTACATGTTAAACCAGGCACAGGGCGACCAGGAAATCCTGGCGCGTCAGCTTAATATCAGTCCTTACCAACTCTCGTACGTAACACATTCGGGAGAAGGCGAAGGGCTGATTTTTTATGGGAATGTGATTCTGCCTTTCGTGGATCACTTCCCGAAGGACAACGAACTCTACAGAATCATGTCAACTAAACTGGCAGAGGTAACTGAAAGTAAGGAAGACGATGAAGTAGATGAAGAAGAGAAAGGACAGCAGGATGAATGAAGAAGTATATACCAGAAATAAGAGCAGCGCCTCAGAAAAAGCGGATGCCGGAAACAAACCGGAAACCGGGTATAGTAACAAATTACATGCCGGAAAGTTAAAGGATGAGACATCCCAGTCGGAAGCCAGAAAAGCGAAACTTCGTAAAGGTAAGAAGGATAGCAATACGCCGAAACTGAAACAATCCGGAAGTAAAACCAACAAGAGCGGAAAGAGAAAGGTCGGAGTAAAACCTCCGATTCCTTCTCCACCGCCTCCCGGCAGTATGAACTTTACCGGACAGCAGTATGAGGATAACAACAATGCTTCGGAAGACGTCCGAGATGCGGCAGGTACTGCAGGTATTGTGATTGGCGCTCTTGCCAAAAGGTATGTCGGTACCTATCAAGGAGCAGAGCAAAAGCATGACTGGAGCAGTGCTAAGCAGGGCCATGAGATTGGAAATGCTGATGTGAATCGTTTCCGTAAAGTTAACGGGAGCGGAGCAGAAACCAACCAATCCGGTTCTTCTTATCGGGGAAAGATGCAGAAGAGCAAATATGCGAGAGATGTATCCGGTACCCGTCTGGATAAGAGTGCTGAGACGGAAGAAGGCGGAAGCAATCCAAGATCAAGGGAATGGCAGAAACGAAAGACCCAGAAGGAAATCATGAACCGGTCCAATAGTGCTAAGACGCAAAACAGCGGAACGGTTAGCAATTTCTTTCAGAGTGTCGGTGAAAAAGCAGAAGCCACAATCCAGAAGATTAGCGAAGCGTTCCTTATATTTGTGAAAAAGCATCCCATTATCATAGCTATTAGCGGAGCTTCCTTTATTGGTGTAGCAAGTGCATCGAGTGCATTTTCCACATTCGGACTGATGTTATCCGGTGGCAACAATGTTGTCATAGCATCCAGTTTTACTGCTGAGAATAAAGATATTAAGGCAGTAGAGAAGGATTATCAGAAGCTGGAGAAAAAGCTGAAGAAAGAAATTGATGGAATCGAGGACGAGGACGGAGATTACGATGAATACCGCTACAACTTAGCGGATATCGAACATGATCCGATACAGTTGGCGGCACTCCTTACGGTCTTATATGAAGACTATACCGAGGCGGAAGTCAAAGAAGAGCTTCAGACGATTTTTGATACGCAGTATCACTTATCACAGAATCGAAGGGTTGTACGTAAAACCAGAACGGAAAAGAAATGGCATTGGGTGACCAAAACCAAGGAAGAGGAACGGACTGGCTATAAGTGGGAACACGGAGGTTTGGTTCCGTATACCTATACGGTTACAGTGGAATACTCTGAGTTGGAAGAATATGATGCGGAAGTCGAATATGACTATAAAATCCTAAACGTCGTGTTAACCGGCAGGAGTATCGACAGTATTGCCAGGGAGTGGTTAAACGATGACCAGCTTGAGCGGTATGATTTGTTACTGGAAACCAAAGGAAACAAAGCGGAACTCTTTGAATAGAGGTTCGTAGAAAGGATTGCTATGGAAAACAAATACGAAAAACTGGAGAAGTTACGTGCGGAAATCAAGCGAGACAAAGAAAAGATTGCCAAACTTCAAAAGGGAGTGAGAGCGAAAGAGGCAAAGCTTAAGGAAGCAGAAGCAAATCAGATCGTTCAGGATGTACAGGAGCTGAATCTTACCCCGGAAGAACTTGGCGATATCTTAAGATTTGTCCGTTCCGATCAGTTCAAAGGTATGATGCCCGGACCGAATGATTTTGAGGATGTGGTACATACGGAAGAACCCGCAACAGGTAAAAACACAAAGAAAACAACGGAGGAAACAAACGATGAAGAAGATTAACAATCGTATCAAGAGTAAGTTACTGGCTGCCGCAGGAATAACGGCAGCTTTTTTAATTAGTATTTCGCCCATTACAGTGCATGCAGCACCGGAAGGCATCATTGTATGCACCTGTGATGAAAAATGCGAAGAAGGGCATGTAGATGAAGAATGTCAGGTTTGTGCCTATGATTACACCCTTTGTGATGCCGAAGCGCCGGAAGAGACAGAAGAAGAGAGCGAGACAACCGAGGAAGAATCTGAGGCGACATCGGAAACATACGGACCACTTACCCCGGATGGCAACATGGAGCTTGTGGATGATTATGGCACATTAGAGGCCGGCGGAAAGCAGTTTATTACGATTCTTACCAAATCCGGACATTATTTCTACATCATCATCGATAGAGACGATAAGGGTGCAGAGATTGTTCACTTCTTAAATAAGGTCGATGAAGCCGATTTGCTGGCTTTAATGGAAGACGATGAAGTGAAGGATTACGAGAAAGCCAAGAAAGCAGAAGCCGAGGCAAGTGAAGAAAGTCTGGAAGATGGGGAAGAAAGCTCTGAAGGAACAGGTTTGTTCACATTACCCAAGCTTGGGGGCAACAAGAAAGAGACCAAAGAAAAGAAAAAGTCATCAACGATGATTCCTGCGGCAATTCTGATTATTGCAATCTGCGGAATCGGAGCATTTTTCTTTTTAAAGAAGGGCAAAGGAAAGAAAGTGGCAAAGAGCACGGTCGATCCGGATGCTGATTATAACGAGAATGAAGATGATTATTTAAGTTCTCTCTCAAAGGAAGATGATTTCGATTTGCAGGGTGATGAGGAACCGGTGGGATACGGTGATGATAAAAACAAAGGTGAGTAATTAGAAGGGGCGGCCGAAAGGTCGCCCTTTCGGAAAGGAGAAGCGTATGGCTAGGAAATCAAGGTTTATGGGCTACTACAATGGAATGCAGTCTAAGGGCAATGAAAAGTCAAATCCCGATTTAAACAAGAGTGGGTCTCTTTTAGACAAACTGGCAAAAATGAAGGACGCGACCAACTCAGTCAACAACAAGAAGGAGGAAAAATAACATGAAGGACAACAAAGAAACCATTAATGAAACCATCAACGAAGCCAAGAACGAGATCAAAACCGAAGCTACGAAAGAAGTTAAGGAATTTGATCCGAAGGCGGCAACTGAAGCAAGAAAAGCAGAAATGGAAGAGATGGGTAAAAAACTCGAGCAGGGAGTGAAGGACGTGTTCAAGGGTGAGAATTTCAAAGCCTATTTGGACTTCTGTGCAAAACTTCCGAGATATTCGGTAAATAACCAGCTCTTAATCATGATGCAGAAACCCGATGCAACGATGTGTCAGTCCTATACCGGATGGAAAGACATGAATCGCTTCGTAAAGAAAGGCGAGAAAGGAATCCGTATTATGGCACCGGCTCCTTACAAGATGGAGAAAGAGCAGGACAAAACGGATGCATCCGGCAAGGTGGTTATGGACAAAGATGGCGAACCGGTAAAAGAGAAGGTTGAGATTACTGTCAATGCTTTCAAACCGGTCAGCACGTTTGATATCAGCCAGACGGAAGGGGAACCGATTCCCACTTTTGGAGTAAATGAGCTTTCCGGCAATGTGGAAGGGTATGCGGTACTCTTGGAGGCATTAAAGCAGGTCATTCCTGTACCGATTGAATTTGAGGATATCAAATCCGGGGCCAAAGGGTATTATCACTTAGAAGAAAACCGGATTGCTGTGCAGGAAGGAATGAGCGAAGCCCAGACTGTAAAGACCATTATTCATGAAGCGGCCCATCAGGCACTTCACTCGAAAGAGGCATTGGAGCATTCGGAAGAAAAGAAGAGCCAGAACCAGAAAGAGACGGAAGCAGAATCGATTGCATACGTTGTATGCCAGCATTACGGAATTGATACTTCCGAGTATTCGTTTCCTTATGTGGCAACCTGGTCAGCGGACAAAGAGGTTCCGGAGTTGAAGGCGTCGTTGGATACCATTCGTCGTACTTCGGCAGAGTTAATCGTTAAACTTGACGAAAAGGTGCAGGAGAAGACACAGGAGGTATCTAAGGAAGCCGGTATGGAAGGTCCCCGTTATGATTTTAAGGCACTGGAAGCGTTCGTTGCTAATCAGGGAGAGGATGTACCGATTGCAAATCAGGTAGGAGAGCCGACGGTTACAATTGAGCCTCCGGTTGACCTTTCAGAGTTGAAGAAAGAGAAGGAACTTTCTGTTACCAACGAGCAGGCAGAAACCAAAGAACCGAAAAAGGCTCCCGAGAAAGCTGAAGCAAAGAAACCGGAAAAGGAAGCCAAGGAAACTTCCACAAAGAAAACATCGGTCAAAGACAAGCTTAAGAGCGAGAAGGCAAAGACCGAAAAACAGAAGAAACCGAAAAAAGCAGTGGATAAGAAACTGCAGCAGGCAATTTAAGGAGGAAACGCTATGAGTAGACTGGTAGTTGCTGAGAAAGCTTTGGTCGCACAGGCAATTGCCAAAGTCCTTGGTTGCAAGGAAAAGAAGGATGGCCACCTCGAAGGAGGTGGCTATCTTGTTTCCTGGTGCATAGGACACTTGGTAGATTTGTCGGAACCGGAGGATTATGACGGAAAGTATGAAATCTGGAAAAAGGAAGATTTGCCGATTTTTCCGAAAGAGTGGAGATATCAGGTAAACCAAACGACAAAGAAACAGTTTCAGATTGTTAAGGACTTAATGAAACGGGATGATGTCGAGGAAGTCATTAATGCGTGTGATGCCGGACGGGAAGGAGAATTGATTTTCAGACTGGTATATGAGAAAGCCGGATGCAAGAAACCGATGAAGAGACTTTGGATTTCTTCGATGGAAGATTCTGCGATTCTTACAGGTTTTAACAATCTGGCAGCAGGCAGTCAGTATGACAAACTCTATGAAGCAGCACTTTGCAGAGAACGTGCAGACTGGATGGTTGGAATAAATGCAACGAGATTGTTCTCCGTTTTATACAATCAGACATTAAATGTCGGACGTGTGATGACTCCGACACTGGCACTTACGGTAGAAAGAGAAAAGCAGATTCATGATTTTCAGGTGGAAGACATTTATACAGTCCAGCTTGGAACTACAAGCGGTACGTTAGCCAGCCGTAAGTTTAAGGATCTGGAAGCTGCACAGAAACTTTTGCAGGAATGCTTATTGCAAGGAACAATTACAATAGCAAAAACAGAGAAAAAACAAAAGCAGGAACATGCTCCGGCACTTTATGATCTGACGACTCTTCAAAGGGAAGCCAATAAGAAACTCGGGTTTACAGCACAGCAGACCTTGGATTATACACAAAGCCTGTATGAAAAGAAACTGGTATCCTACCCGAGAACAGATTCAAGGTATTTAACCGAGGATATGGAAGAGGGTCTTCCGATTTTAGTTGAGAAATCTCAAAAGGTCTGCGGACTGAATCCTACAGGAATGCAGAATTTAAAACAGGTGATTAACGGCAAAAAGGTTACGGATCATCATGCCATTATTCCAACCAGTATGGTGGATGAGGCAAATCTGGACGAATTACCGGCCGGAGAACGTGAAGTCTTAACTTTGATTGCAACCAGGCTTTTAGAGGCTGTATCAAGCCCTTACGTTTATCTGGAAGCTATACTGGAAGCTAAGCACGAATCGGAAATCTTTTCTGCAAAAGGAAAACAGGTTTTGGACTCTGGCTGGAAATCCGTAAGAGGTGAAAAAGAGAAAGAATCGGAGAATCCGGATTCCATCTTACATCTTAACGGCGATGAAAAAGAAAGAGCGGATCTTCGGATTAACTGCGGAAACATCAAAGGCGGAAAAACCACACCTCCGAAATCCTTTACAGAGGATACACTTCTTTCTGCGATGGAAAAAGCCGGCGGTGATGAAATGCCAGATGAAGCAGAGAGAAAAGGACTCGGAACGCCGGCGACCAGAGCAGGGATTATCGAAAAACTGGTAAGATGCGGTTTTATCGAACGAAGCGGAGAGAAGAAATCCAAGTATTTGATTCCGACAAGAAAAGGCGAAGCCTTAATTCAGGTTGTACCGGAAGTAATCAAATCTCCGTCTCTTACGGCAGAGTGGGAACAGAAACTCCTTCAAATCGAAAAAGAAGAATATGACAAAACACAGTTTATGGGAGAGATTGAGAGTTTGATTCAATCGATTCTTGATACGTATGAAGTCATTCCCGATGCGGATGCTATGATGCATCCTACCTATCAAGTAATCGGCAAATGTCCACATTGTGGTTCGGATGTTACAAAGCGGAGCAAGGGGTATTTCTGTTCGAACAAAGAATGCAAGTTTGTGCTTTGGAAGGATAACCACTTCTTAACTGCTATCTCAAAGACGATGACCAGGCAGATTGCAGAAGAACTACTTCATGGTGGAAGAGCAAGGCTTAATGATTGCAAATCCATAAGAACCGGAAGAACGTTTAATGCGACGCTTCTCTTAACTGCCGGAAAAGACGGCAGACCGGAATTTGCCCTTCAGTTTGATTCGAAGGATCGGAAAGGAAAGTAGTATGGCGAAGAATAATCAAATGATTTATATTCGCGTTTCGCAGGAGGAATGGGATTACATCCATGAAAGAATGGAATGTGCCGGTTATAAGAACATGAGCGCATTTATTCGCAGGATGGCTCTCAACGGTTATTTGATTAAGCTGAACTTAACGGATGTGAAGGAGGTCTTGCGCCTCCTTCGCATTTATTCCAACAATTTAAACCAATATGCGAAACGCGCAAATGAAACAGGCAGCATTTATGCTGCAGACATTAAAGAACTAAAAGAAGGTCAGAAAGAAATCTTAAACTGCATGGGAGAAATCCTGGAGCGGTTATCTAAAATCTAAGGAGTTCATATGGCAGCGACAAGGCTAATTCCCCTACATGAGAATAAAGGCAAAACGGTATCAAGGTGCTTAAAGGACCGCGTTGAATATGCCAAGAATGGTGAAAAAACCGAACAAGGGGAATTTGTCACTGCCTATGAATGTAATTCTGAAATTGTCGATGAAGAATTTTATTCCACCAGAAACGAATATTTAAAAAATCACAGAGCGGTGAAAGGTGATGTTATTGGATATCAGATTCGTCAGTCATTTAAGCCAGGAGAGATTTCTCCGGAAGAAGCAAATGCCATCGGTTACGAACTTGCCAAAGAGTTCACCAAGGGAAAACATGCTTTTATCGTGGCAACGCATACGGACAAAGCACATATTCACAATCACATCATTTTTAACTCTGTTGATTTGGAAGGGGAGCGTAAGTTTAAGAACTTCTTCTTATCTGCGCTTGTTATTCAAAAGATCAGCGACCGGCTTTGCATTGAACATGGTTTGTCTGTGATTCAGCCAAAGCCTTATCGTGAAAGAAAGAAGCGGACGGACTTTCCGAGTATGCATCGTAAAGATGATAAAAAGATTGATATGCTAATTGATATTCAGGAAAAAATCGCACAGGGCAAAGGTCCGGGATATGAGAATTGGGCGAAAGTTCATAACATCAAACAAGTGGCAAAATCACTCCTTTTCCTAGAAGAGCATAACATCCGGGATTTGGAAACGTTATCAAAGCTTACAAGTGAATCTTCCGAAAAATTCGGAGAGCTTACAACAACGATTAAGGATTCTGAGAAAAGGATGGAAGAGATTGTGAGCCTGAAGAAGCATATTTTAAATTATTCCAAAACCAGAGATGTTTACGAAGCATACCGGAAGGCAGGATACAGTAAAAAGTTCCTTGAGGCGCACAGGGAAGAGATCACAATTCACAAAGCAGCAAAACAGGCTTTTGATGATTTGGGGCTTAAGAAGATTCCAACGATCAAGGAACTGAATGCGGAATATGGTGCTCTGCTTGAAAAGAAACGAGCGGCATATAAGGAATATCGCCAGGCGAAGCAGGAGATGAGCGATTATGCTACTGCAAAGTACAATCTGGAGAAGTTCTTAAATCTGCAGAAAGAGGAAGAAATCAAAAATCAGGAAAAAGCAAAAAAGCAAGAAAAGAAGAGATAAGAAATGGGGCATTTTATCAAAACAGCGATTTTGGTGGATGCCCCGTTTTTTTATTTTTGTCATTTTGAGGAATTGAATTTTTCAGTCAGCACCACGAAGTGGGGCGTAGCTCAGCCGATGCAAATCGGATGTTTGAAGGGTTCGGGAGCAACTCCCGACAAGCATTCCGAAGGAATTTGTCTGGACACAGACATTGCTTGCCAGTCTGTTGCGAGAGAGGATTATGTAAACCAAACAAGAGTTCTACAGATGAGAGTCAATTATGGGACACCATATGTATATAATGGAATTATAATATTAATGGGAGGGGCGTATTATGTTCGGATTTAACCAAGATAACAATCAGAATTATGACTATAAACGTCTTCGTAGAGATCTTGAGAACGAGTATGGCGCACAGGGAGCTGGTTTTTCAGGAGGCTTCGGTTTCATGCAAATGATGGAAGCTTCGAATGCCAGTAATGAAGAATTGCTTAAAATGGCGAAAAGAGAAGGACTGGATTTGAGTAAATATAGGAAATAGAAGATAAAAAAGATTAAGGAGGATACGAAATGAAAAAGATGGTGGTTGAACAGTACGAAGTAAATATACCTGATTACTACGAACAGATTGATCCAATGCCAGAAGATCCGGAAGGATCAGTTGTATTTCGGACTCAAACAGAAAATGCAAGGTGTTTTCTAATAGGTTTCCCTGTTGATTATTCCCAATCTTTGCCGAGAAACCAAAAAGATTTAATTGTAGGTATTCGTAGTTTTTTAGGAAAGAATCAAGGTATTGTTCAAGCTGAAGCAGCAGATGATTATGCTTTCAGTATTGTGAAGGCTTTATTGGATCCTCATGGTGGAGTACAGTATATCTTTACATTTCAGAAATTTTATGAGGATGGGATACTCAATATTCAAGGCGTTTTTGAGGAGGGCTATACGACAGGAATTCGCGATACTATCGTATTTGAAATGTGTCTAAGCAATAATCTTGTTTCTATTGAGGAGGATAATACTGTTGGTTGGACGAGAGATCCGTATGATCAATCTATTACTGAAGGAGCTTTAATGAATTTATCGGAAGAAGAGGATTTCGATGAATTATTCCCAGATTTTCCTCTGACATTATGTAGAGAATTGATAAAAACGATAACAGGGTAGTCAATAATTAATTAAAAGACGGTGCAAGATAAAAAATGGATTTTTTTCGGTTTACGGTAGGAAAAAAACAGAAAATGAATTTCAAGTAAAAGATGTATGAACAAAGTGTAAATTTTATACATAGAACGCCAAAAGATGCTTATTTTATAGTATAATAGCAATGTTGAAATTGGCTTTAGTGATCTAGTCGTATGGAGGGCGTTTTATGGAAATATCATATAACAAATTATGGCATCTTTTGATTGATAAGGGAATTAAAAAATCTGAATTAAGTGGAATGTGTCATATGAGCAACAGCACGTTAGCAAAGCTTTCTAAAAATCAACCGGTTAAACGAGTTGTTCTTGAAAAGATTTGTGACGAGTTGGGATGTAAAGTAGATGACATTATGGAAATTCGCGATTAGATATATAGCATAACATTTTTTGAGTTTTTATAAAATTTTTTTCATAAATCAGTTAAAGAAGACAAAGAGGACAACAATATGGCAATTATGATTGATAAAGAGCCCGAACTTCAGGGTGAAAAGAAAACATGGAATGCCTTTTCAAGCAAACTGTCAAATCAATGGATTGTGTACAATACTAGAAGTGTTAATACTTTTGAATACGATTTTTGTGTAATGGCACCAAGCGTTGGACTTTTTATTGTAGAGGTTAAGGGATGGTTTCCAGATAATGTTTTAACAGTTGTTAATGAAAATACAATTATATTGTCTGGTTATTCAGAACCTCAAGGCAGCCCGAGACAACAAGCTAGAGGTTATAGATTTGGTTTATTGAATAAAATTAAAGATGAACTTGGAATGAATCCGTTAGTTCTTAGTTTGGTTTGTTATCCGCAATTGTCAGAAAAAGATTACATGGAATGTGGTTTAAATATTGTATCCGATGTTAACGAGACCATCTTTAAGGAAGATTTGGAGGATTCATCAAGACTGTATCAGAAATTTATTGGTCAATACAATCTTAGCAAAGGAAGATCCCATGATGAACTTGACTCAAAAAGATTTGCGTTATTACGTCATTATTTTGAACCAAATTATGATTTGAAGACTGAAGAAAAAGTATTAAATCCAGGTTATTCAAGACTTAGGGTTTTTACCAATATTATTTCTTCAGAAGCGGTTAGCGAAATTATAGATGAATATTTTAGAGGCATAAAGGAAATAGTGTTTGTATCTAGTAAGGATGAATTACAGCTGATACTAAATGCATTAAATGAAGGCTTTTTAAATAAAAAAATATATCCAGATAAGAATAATATTGCTATAGGAGTAAAGGCTATTGATTTTTCTTCCATCGAAGAGAACTATACTATCTTTAATCTTGAGATTGAAGTTATAGATAATTTGGCAAGTATTGTTCCTGAAGATATTCTTATTGAAGAAGGATTATGTTCAGACTCGCAAAAAACAATTCTCACAAAATTATCTCAAATCTCAGCGTTTAATTTTCAGCAGTATGAAATAGAACATGCTCCGAGTGATAAGAATATTTTAATTACTGCTGGTGCGGGTACTGGAAAAACATTTTCTATGGTTTCAAGAATTGCGTATTTATGTAATAGGACGACAGATTCAGTTGTTGATATTGTTAAAGATATTGCAATGATTACATTTACTAATGATGCGGCTGATAACATGAACCGTAGAGTAAAGAAAATGTTTATTAATTATTTTGTGCTGACATCAAATGAGAAATATATGCACTATATTGAGGATATGAGTCAGGTGCAGATATCAACAATTCATAAATTTGCTATTTCCATTTTGCAAAAAGATTGCATGCGTCTTGGAATAGGATATGATAGTCAGGTTTCGAGCGAAACATTTAATCGAAAAAAACTATATCATGCTTACTTAAATGATTATTTGCAATCTAAATGTGACCAAAATCCAGATTTCATACGGCAGATAGCTATACCGACATATGAAATTGAGAATATGTTGATTAGCTTTTGTACAAAACTTTATGATCGTAGCATAGATATTAAAAAACTGACCTCTGCTGATTTTGGTGAATCAGTTGCTTCATTGCCTTTCTTTAACGAAATGGTAATGGAAGTTGCTATTAAAGCTGAAAAAGATTACTCAAATCAATTGAAAGAAAATGATTTGATAGGATTAAGAGAATGTATGATTCAAATTCATGAGTTGGTTAAAAACGATAAACTCATGAATCAGGGATTGGAATATAAATACTTATTCGTTGATGAATTTCAAGATACCGATGATGTTCAAATAGAAACAATTACTTGCTTACAGAAGATATTTGGTGCTCAATGTCACTTATTTATTGTAGGCGATTTGAAACAGAGCATATATAGGTTTAGAGGTGCAACATTAAGTGCATTCGATAGAGTGAAAAGTGTTCAGGGGATAGGAGAGTGGGTTGAATATTCTTTAAACAGAAATTACCGAACTGATAAAAGATTACTTGATTCATTAAATGAAGTGTTTGTTGAATTGGGTGAAGAAGGTTATTTACCATATGAAGAAAAAAAAGATAGACTGTCAAGCCGTATTTTAAAAGAATATCCAGAGGATTCTTTGATAAAAAGAGTAGATTATAGCAGTTCGACAGAGGATGATTTTTATAACCAGCTTTTTGCTGAGATAAAGAAACAAATTACCATAATTCAGGAACTGAGTACAGAGAGAGATTTATCCACTGAAGAAAAAACCATAGCCATTCTTGTTAGATACAACCGTCAAATTGCGGATTTGGTTAAGGCATCAAAAAACAATGAAAATATAGATTTTACGATTAAAGTGGCAGAGGGAGGTGATTTATATAGATTGGATTCTTCTATTGATCTGTATAAATTAGTCCAAGCTATTACACATCCAACCAATATGGTATATTTAGCAAGTTTGATTCAATCAAACTATGTTTCATTACATGTTAACTTCGCAAAGATATCTGGGCTTTCGGAAGAAGAAAAAACTAACGAGTTGATAAACGTTTTAGATGAATACTTCATGTTATTTATAGGTAAAACATGGAATCAAGTTGTTCTCGATTTTCAAACACGTCCGGTTTTGGTCGTTTTGCGTGAAATCTATGATTCGACTAAACCATGGACTCATTATAAGGATAGTTATTTGCAGAAAGAGTATCGAGAAAACTATGATTGTTTAATTGAAAAAATAACTCGCAAATATTCTAGAGAGTATATGACTATAAATAAAGTACATGAGTTTCTAAAGATTAATATTACTACGTATCAGGAAGCTGCTTCACGTAAAACAGAAGGTGATTCAACAGGAATACAGGTTATCTGTTCAACAATTCATAAATCTAAAGGATTAGA
>CACYBJ010000148.1 GCA_902772565.1 uncultured Lachnospiraceae bacterium
AGATACATTCTGCGGGGACTTAAGCCCATTCTGTTTATTGTGCTTTTGACGGTACTTTTTAATTTCTTCGGAAGCGTCGGCGGCAAGGTGATCTTTGAATGGGGCATTCTCCGAATGACGGATGAAGGTCTGAGACGCGGCACATTCCTCGCCTTAAGGCTTATACTTCTGATGCTTGGAACATCCATGATGACCTTCACAACCACGCCTACGAGCCTTACAGACGCCTTAGAGCACATTTTCAAGCCTCTTAAGGTAATTAAGGTTCCGGTTCATGAACTGGCCATGATGATGTCCATAGCCCTCAGATTCATTCCCATACTGCTTGACGAGACCGACAGGATCATGAAAGCCCAGCAGGCAAGAGGTGCGGATTTCGAATCAGGCAATCTCTTTAAGAGAGCCAAGGCCCTGCTTCCTATTTTTATTCCGCTTCTGATCTCGGCCTTCAGAAGAGCCTTCGATCTGGCTCAGGCCATGGAAGCCAGATGTTATCACGGCGGAGAGGGAAGAACCAGATTCCGCCCCATGAAGTATAAAATGGCAGATTACATCACCTTCCTGCTTGCCATAATGCTTCTCGGAGTATCTATCACACTCAGAGTGATACATTAGTTTAGAAGTTTGAGTTAAATACAATTAGATCTACAGATGACGCTTTAGGTATTATCAGGTAAGCACCACGTCTGCGGGATGGTTCAGAGTATAGAATTGCCGGAAAGGAGGAGCCGGATGAAAATGGACAACGACAGTTTATTTAATGAAAACAAAGAGGCAAATGCGGTAGATGCTGCATCTGCCGAAGAAAACATCCGACGCATCCGTCTGGTGGTTTCATATGACGGAACCAATTATCACGGCTGGCAGGCCCAGCCCAACGCTGTTACGGTGGAGGGCACGGTGGAAAAAGCGCTTTCTGACCTTTTGGGCCGGGAGAGCGAAGTGACAGGCGCAAGCCGTACCGATGCCGGCGTTCACGCCATGGGCAATGTCTGTATTTTCGATACCGATAGCCGCATACCTGCGGAGAAATTCCGTGATGCACTTAATGTAAGGCTTCCGGAGGATATCAGAATTGTAAAGTCCGATGAGGTGGACGGAGAGTTCCATCCCAGATTTGACGCGCTGGAGAAAACCTACGAATACAGAATCACCAGGGCAGATACTATGCCGCCGTCAAAGCGACTGTATTCAACTCTTGTATATAAGAAACTTGACGTTTCGCTGATGCGTCAGGCAGCTTCATACATAGTCGGCAAACATGATTTCGCAGCCTTCCAGTCCACAGGTTCAACCATACGCGACACGGTTCGTACCGTGTTTATGTGCGAGGTGGAAGAAGAGGGGGCAGACCTTGTTATAAGAGTCAGAGGAGACGGCTTCCTTTACAATATGGTGCGGATCATTGCCGGCACTTTGATCGATGTGGGTCTGGGCCGCATGAAACCCGAAAGAGTAAAACAGGCTGTCAGCGGCAAGAGCCGTGAGCTGGCAGGACCTACAGCACCGGCCAAGGGACTTACCCTGGTGGAAATCGAGTACGATGAATAAGAAATAATAACGTTGGCCTACACATTGATGCGGTAGCTTGCGCTTATGGAAACTTAGTACGGTGAATAGGAAATAATATGATGGGCCCACATTAATGCAGTAGCCGGCTCTTGTGGAAACTGAGTACGGTGAATAGGGAATAATATGATTGGCTCACATTATTGCGGTAGCCTGTTCTAGTGGAAACTGAGTACGATGAACATGGAATAATATGATTGACCCACATTAATGCAGTAGCCGGCTCTTGTGGAAACTGAGTACGGTGAACAAGAGAAAATATGGTATTTCAAGCATACCTCGAGCAGTTCAAGTACAAAAAATGGAGATTTAGTGCGAAAAAGTAATAATTAAATGACAAATTCGCAGTAAATCGAAGAAAATTGTTAAAAAATACAAAAAAACTCTGTGTTAAGCGTTGACACGGAGTTTCTTTTTGATATAATTCGAAAAGTGGCCGCAAGACGGTCGTGATATTGAAATAATTACGGAGGTAATAAGATGAAGACTTATGTTACTAAGGCATCCGATATCGAGAGAAAATGGTACGTAGTTGACGCTGCCGACAAGACTCTTGGTCGTCTCGCTTCAACGGTTGCAACAATTCTCAGAGGTAAGAACAAGCCTACATTCTCCCCTAGCATTGATACAGGTGATAACGTAATCGTTATCAACGCAGAAAAGATTAAGGTTACGGGAAAGAAGCTTTCTGACAAGATTTATTATTCACATTCCGACTATCCGGGTGGTATGAGAGAGACAACACTTGCAGAGATGCTTGACAAGAAGCCTGCAAAGGTTATCGAACTCGCAGTTAAGGGAATGCTTCCAAGCGGACCTATCGGAAAGCAGATGCTTACAAAGCTTCATGTATATGCCGGTGCAGAGCATCCGCATGCAGCACAGAAGCCTGAAACACTCGACATCTAGTCTGAAAGGAGAAATAAACAATGGCTAAAGCTAAGGAAAACAAGTACTACGGTACAGGTAGACGTAAAAGCAGCGTAGCAAGAGTATACCTTGTTCCGGGAACAGGCAAGATCACTATCAACAAGAGAGATATTGATACTTACTTCGGACCTGAAACACTTAAGGTTGTTGTTCGTCAGCCTCTTGCACTTACAAATACAGCAGATAAGTTTGACGCAATCATCACAGTAAAGGGTGGCGGTTTCACAGGCCAGGCCGGTGCTGTTCGTCACGGTATCGCTCGTGCACTTTGCGTAGCAGATATCGAATATCGTCCTGCACTCAAGAAGGCAGGATATCTCACAAGAGATCCAAGAATGAAGGAAAGAAAGAAGTACGGTCTCAAAGCCGCACGTCGTGCTCCTCAGTTCTCAAAGAGATAATGCGCGTTTCTACAAGCGATGCGAATACAAAAAGGGACTGCTCCCACAAGTTTACTTGCTGGGGAGCAGTCCCTTTTTCGTATTCATAGCGCGACAGCGCGACATGAAATAGCCCGAAGGGCTAAGAATGGCATCGCATGTAGAACGAACAAGGATGTTGCGACTGAGATGGAGCGAAGCGGAATCGAAGTGGCTCGTTGTTTACCTCAGGACAATTGTCTTGGGGTGTTTTTTATTCTATTGAGATAATCACTGAAAATGTAGAATTCTACAATTTTGTTGATTAAGAAAATACGAAGTGGTAATATGTAATTTATAAATTATGATTGGAAGCCTTTTTGGCTTCCGGTTTTATAATCGAGTCAAACTGGTGCTTAGCACAGGATGACTTCAAATCTTATTTTAATCAAAACAAGTCAACCGAACGATGCAAGTCAGTTGACTGCAAATCCAAACTAATCAAATCGAGTCAACCGAACGATGCAAAGCAGTTGACTGCAAATCCAAAATAATCAAATC
>CACYBJ010000149.1 GCA_902772565.1 uncultured Lachnospiraceae bacterium
CCGACGAATACGCCAAAGCCGACGAATACGCCGAAGCCGACGAATACGCCAAAGCCGACGAATACGCCAAAGCCGACGAATACGCCGAAGCCGACGAATACTCCAATTCCTACTAATACACCGAAGCCGACAAATACCCCGGTTCCAACAAATACGCCGAAGCCGGTTTACGCTGATACTAATCCGGTTAGGAATGAATACTTATTAAATACCAATACCAAGAAGATTCATGTACCGGGATGCAGATACATTGATCGAATGAATGAAGAGAATAAGTTACAGTATTGGGGCACTGTGGCTGAATTGAATAGTAAGGGATACTCGACGTGTGCAGTATGTAATCCAAGATAGTAGTATTATATATTCTTTTTGCTAAATAACTGTTTAAGAGCTGCGATTATTCCGCAGCTCTTTTTATTATGTTAAAAAACAATCTATATTGATTACTACAACAAGAAAATATATAAAACCTATTGACATAGTATTAAAAACTACATACAATGGAGAAGAAAAATGGTAGAAGAATACCTACCTTAATGCGACTATATCTATCAAGTAGTTTTTTATATAAAAGGAGCCTAATATGTCATTTGAAATCTTTATGGATTCCGGAGCAAACATTCCTGCAAGGGAAGTTGAAAAATATGGAATCAACGTAATGTCATTCGTCAATCTTGTTGACGGAAAAGAAGTTCGTTGCTATACACCGGGACTCACACCTCTCGAGGAACGACTCGAAGGCAAGAAGTTCTACGATGCCATGAGAGCAGGAGCCAAGGTTTCCACATCTATGCTCAATGCACATCAGTTCAGAGAATTCTTTGAGCCGGCCCTTAAGGCAGGCAAGGATGTAATCTATATCCCTATCAGCAGCGGAATCAGCGGAACCTACAATGCAGCAGCAACTCTTGCTAGGGAACTCGAAGAAGAGTACGAAGGCCGCAGGGTTTTTGTCATCGATTCCAAGAATGGTTCCATGGGCGTTGGACTTCATGCCATTACCGCATCTATCATGAGATCAAAGGGCGCATCTGCCGAAGAAGCTGCAAAGCAGATCACTTCCGATGTGCCTAAAATGAACGGACTTTTCACTGTAGGAAACCTCAAGTATCTTGCAAGAACCGGAAGACTCCACAGTGCCAAGGCAGCCGTAGGAAATGTGCTTAATGTAAAGCCGATTCTCCGCGGAAATGCCGACGGTTACATAGTTGAGTTCAAAAAGTCACGAGGCAGAAGAAAGTCCATCGAAGAACTCTGCCGTCTCTTAATCGATAACATTGTTGATCCTGAGGATCAGATTATTTCAATTGCCCATGCAGATGCCTACGAAGAAGCTCTGGAATGCGCTGCAATAATCAAAAACCACGTAAACGTTAAGGATATCATTATCACCAGCTATGACTTCTGTACAGGCAGTCATGTTGGCCCTGACACCATCGCCTTCTTCTTTAAGGCCAAGGACAGAGAATTATCCGCAGTACCAAGCACCGACAGACTTTCCGTGGCAGTAATAGGATAAAAGATTTTATAGTAATCAGGCTGCATATGCGAGGCATATGCAGCTTTTTTTGTTTGGCTTTATCCCATAATCAAAAAAACGTCGCAGAATGTGGTAAAATATATATCAGTTAGTGTAAGATTCACATTAGCAGATTGATAACATCACCCGGCAAATGTAACAGCCCGGCCAAAAGGAGACGCCATGAGCCAAAGCATCATTGAAAAAGAAATAATAGAAAAACTGTATGAAATTCAGGACAAAGAGTATGGTATATTCCAGGCGAAACTGATCCCCACAGCCCCTGCCGATACTTTCATCGGTGTGCGCACTCCTGAGCTTAGAAAACTGGCCAAAGAATTCGCAAAGCGGGAGGACGTGGGAGAGTTTCTTAAGGCTCTTCCTCACAAATACTTCGATGAGAATCAGCTGCATGCTTTTATTATTTCCGAAATAAAGGACTATAATCTTTGTATTAAGGAACTAAACGCTTTTCTTCCTTATGTTGACAACTGGGCCACCTGCGACCAGATGTCTCCAAAGGTCTTTAAAAAGCACAAAGAGGAACTTCTTGTTGAAATCAACCACTGGCTTGATTCTTCCGAAACCTATACGATTCGTTTCGGAATCGGCATGTTAATGCAGCACTTTTTGGATGAAGATTTCAAAGTGGCATATGCCGAAAAAGTGGCGAGAATCAGGTCCGATGAGTATTATATAAACATGATGATAGCCTGGTATTTTGCCACAGCCCTGGCCAAACAGTACGATAGTATAATTCCTTTTATTGAAAACGGAAAACTGGATAAGTGGACTCACAACAAAGCAATTCAAAAGTCTGTGGAGAGTTACAGAATAACTCCCGAGCAGAAAGAATACCTTAAGGCTTTGAAAAAGAAATAAAAAATCCCGCTTCCGGAATACGGCTGTAATAGATGTCATCACAAGCTGACTTCGCCGTATCCGAAAAGCGGGATATTTATTTTCTGTATTTACATTATATAAGCAACTGCCTGTTGATTAATTGCTGCCTTCGATAATTAACAGGTCCGAAGTGGTTTTCAGGAAGGAGTAAAAGCTTTCCCTGATTTCTCCGTCATATACATAATCGCCGCTGATATAAACCATGTATTCATCGTTAAACAGAATAAAGACCGGATCCTGTTTTTCAAGGCTGACATGATATATCGGTGAACCGTTCTTGGTACTTCCCTCGCTGTAGGCGCCTCCGTTAATATAGTCATCTAAAAACTGATAATCGTCGCCTGTGTCATAACTGGTTTTATGAGTATTTATTTCATCCATAAGAGCCGCGTTTCCCTTCATGAGGGAGATGATTATGCTGTGGCTTTGAGTCTCGTCAAGAAGCATTAGTCTGTTTGAGTTGTTGTACATGTCGGCCGTATTTTTTGCATCATATGTTGCATCAGGAATGAATTCAAAGCCCGGGACCTTCTTCATGTATATGTTTAATCCTGTTTCCTCGCCTTCATAAGTTAAATGGATAGGATAGTCCATATAATGGGTTTCCTCCGGAGAAGGTGTGGGTGTGGATGTAGGCGCCGGTGTGGATGTAGGCGCCGGTGTGGAAGTCGGTGTCTGCGTGGCAGATTCCACCGGTGCATTTGCCGTATCATTATCGGTGTTCTGAACAGTTTCGGTGGTCTTTGATTCGGTCGGATTACTGTTTCCCGGTTTATTATTTTTAGTTACAAACAATACCGCACCGGTAATAATTGTTGCAGAAATAAGTGTAACGACGATTATATTTTTTAAACTTATGGCGGATTTCGCTACGGCGACAGCGTTTGAACCGGATATCGGGTTCAGTCCTTTAAGGGTGCCCAATACTTGCGAGTCGGCAGGAGTGCCGTTTGCCCATGCACCGGCAGCCAGACTGTCTCTTTCCTGCTTGAGAAGAAGAATAAGCAGGAAAACAGGAGAGAGGCCGTAAAGCTTGTAGCCTTTCTTTTCAAGTTCTTCGCCGCGCGCTTTAATCTTTTTCCTTCCGTAGTTAAGTCTGGAAGTAACCGTGTTCTTTCCACAGCCGAGCGTTTCTGCGATTTCATTGACGCTGAGGTTTTCAAGGTAGAACATAATCATACAGATTCTCTGCTCTTCGGGAAGCGAGTCGAGCAGCTCGTGTGTAAGTTCTTTTGTTTCTTCTGAGGAGTAGTGCTTCTCGGGATCAAAGTCGGCATTTTGATTTACAAGGAAGTCCTCAAACTCTGTTTCGCCGCTTTCTTCGTCGGTGGTCATATCGGAAAAAAGCATGGGTTTATTGGTGCGCAGCGTATTTTTTGCTGTATTTGCAACGATAGTGGAAAGCCAGGAGTCGAATTTTTCTGGGTCGCTCAGGTTTCCGATATTCTTATATGCTTTTATATATGCATCCTGAAGCACATCCTCGGCATCCGCCTCGTTGCCCATATATTTAAGAGCAACATAGTATTTGTTTTTACAGGTCGTACGGTAGAGAAAGGTAAATGCCTCAGTATCACCGGATTTAGCGCGGGTGACGGCATCAACTAGCGATTTGTCTGTTTGTGTTTTCATTTTAAACCTCCGGTTTGGGATGTAACTTTTAATAATATATCATAAGAATTAGTCATTGAATAAGACTTTCTTCTGGAAATCGCTGACCGTTGTTACGGAGCAGTATTCTTTTACGTCTTCACCAAATAAGCCGATTTGTTTAAGGTAGTCGTTGGTGGGTTTTCCGAGGTAATCGTTTTCTTCGTCGGTGTCTTCATAGTCATCTGCATACAGCTCGGTTACTGTTTCCTCGCCGGTTTTTATATCTCTTGTAATGCAGGTCGAGTACGAATCATCATATTTGGTTACGATATATCCGTATTCGCGAAACAGCATTGTTTTTTCCTGCGTCATGTCTTCAAGCGAGAATACAGAGTAGAAAACTGTATCACCACCAAAATTGTGATCTATATGTACGGTGGTTTCAAGGACGAGTTTTTTCTTGCCATCCTGTGTCATCATATAAATTTTGTTTGTTTGCGGATGTGCTTCGATATTCGGATTACCGTTATCATATTTTTTTAAGCAGTCAAATTCCGAGTCTTTACAGAGGTCGGCCGAGCCGGTAAGTTCCACATCTGCACCGTTGATACTGTATATATCAACATACCTGAGAGAATCTTTGCCGGAAAGGACAAGCAGCTCATTTGTGCCGTCATTGTCTGTGTCCATGATTTCGGCCGAGTAGATTCCGGAATAGTCAGGAGTGTTTTCTTCTATAAACTTCTCATACTGATCCATTTCGGTTTGACAGTTAAATCCTTTATTGTAATGTCTGCTTTCAAGCGTGTCGGTAGATTTGTTGTAAGTAAATGTATCGACGAAGAGGTCGCCGGCCGACATTTCGCATTTTGTGATATATGTCTGTTCGGGGTTAAATACTTTTCCGTATTTTTCTTCGTCGTAGGGAAGTTTGTTTTCAAGAAATGTTGTAAGAATTCTTTCGGGACTTCCGGGCGCATTTTCGTCATCTGTGTTATTGTCTGCGACAACAGTGACTGTGTAAGATGAATGAGGTGC
>CACYBJ010000150.1 GCA_902772565.1 uncultured Lachnospiraceae bacterium
GTGTCAATTGCAGCTTCCAGAGTTACGGTTTTCATAGTAGAACCGGGTGTAAATGTGGAAGAGAAGAAACGGTTGATATAGGCACCTTCATAGGCAGAATTGGTAGCAATATCCGAAGGAATATTAACCGGATCATATGAAGGTGTGGAAACCATACAGAGGATTTCACCTGTTTTGTAATTGTAGATTCCCAGGCAGCCTTTGTATTTGCCGAAGGCTTTAAGTGCAACTTTGTTAATGTCTGATGACATTGTGAGCTGTACTGTGTTACCCATGTCAGTTGCTTTATACTCGCCGCCCACAGTTGTATAACGTGAGAAGTAGTTGGAAAGAGAAGATAAAGCACCGGTGCTGATCATGTAATACTTGTCGCCTGTAGCATGAAGCATGGCAGTACGAACGGAAGAGTCGTCACAGTAAGTGATTCCGTTTTCGTCTACGGACACCAGGAAGTTTCCGTTGGCATCTTCGATAGAACCGCGCACATAAAGCTTTTCGGAATTGGTATCGTCGGTATAGTACTGTCTGAGTCCGTTGGACCGTCTGATGATTTCCGTATTCTGCACAGGATTGTAACCTATGGCAGCATAGTAGTTTTCAAGGGTCCATGTGTTTAAGTTCAGCAGATACTCAATGATGAAAATCATGAGACCGGCAACAAACAAAAAGCATAATACTACGCAGAATTTTGTTCTGTTTTGGATCTTTTTCATTTAACGCCTCCATGTCAAACAATCATGTTTGGCAATTAAAACATATCGTCTGAATCCGATTTGTTGTCTCTCTTAGTGATAACAGCTTTGTTGGTCTTTACTGTTTTTACAGCCTTGGAAGTTTTAACACTTCCTTTGGCGGATGCTTTCTTTTTAACTGTGCCGGACTTAACGGGGGTTCCGGTTTTCTTTGCTGTGCTTGTTCCTGATTTAACAGCCTTGCTCCCTCCAAATCCGAGAGAAGATAAGAGCCCGCCTTTAGTCTTTGTGGTTGTCTTTCTTATTTTGTTTGCAACTCCGGCAGATGCGGCAGTCGTGTTTTCGGAATCTCTGATGGTAGGAGCCATTTCGGCTTTCTTAAGTCCCGTGGCAAAACTTGCATTACGTCTGGTATCCGTTGCTTTAAGGAAGGCCAGACATCCCCAGGCCATTATCATGGAGGAACCGCCGTTTGATACGAACGGGAAGGTTACACCTGTAAGAGGAAGAAGGTCAACAGAGCCGAATACGTTCAGTGCTGTCTGGAAAATGAAAAGTGATGTGGCAGCACATGCAGCAATTGTATAATATGTAGATCTTGAATTGATGCAGGATCTGATGGAGAAAACAGCAAGGGTCAAAATGCATCCGATTGCAAGAAGGGCGATAATAAAGCCCCACTCCTCACAAAGCATACCGAATACAAGGTCGGTATCGGAGGCTGATACATGCTTTGATGCAAGTCGTCCGTTTCCGAGACCCACGCCGAATAATCGTCCGTTATTAATGGCAACCTGAGTGTTGATCATCTGGTAGCCGCCTGATCCGGCATATTCCCATGCATGACCCCAGCTGGCGAATCGCTTGAGAATGTACGGTTTCGTGGCTATTATAAGCGCCATTCCCAGTATGGCTCCGGAGAACATAATGGAGACCGTTGCGATACTTCCCGAACGAAGGAAAGCAAGTACAAGGAATGTGATGAAGAAAATCGCTGCCGTACCGAAGTCGGAGCAGTATGCAAGGATTGCACAGCTGACAAAGGTAAGGACGATGAACATGATAATGTTTCTTCTTTTGAAAAGTCGGTCCAGAGTAGCAGCACCCGCAAAAATATAGGTGATTTTAGCAATTTCCGAAAGCTGCATGCTGACACCGCCTACGGTTACCCAGTTAATGGCACCGTACTTTTCGCTACCGAAAACAACAGTGAATAAAAGAAGACCGATGGCTGCGGCGGCCATGACCCATCTTAATTCTTTAAGATGAGTGGAATTCTTCAGGAGGTATCCGAGGAAAATCATAAAGAGGATACCGAATACCATACTGATAACCTGTTTTAAAAGGGAAGACGGTGCAAAGGATGAAACAACACCCAAACTTAAGGTTGAAAGATAGAAAGCAATGATTTCCATCTCAAAACCTCGGACACCGATGATTCTCATGTCTACGAAATACAGCCACATTGTAAGTGTGAGAATTGTAAATGAAGGGATAACATAGATAGAAGCGTTATCTCCGCGGTTTACGATTAATGTAAGGGCTGTAAGTATCTGGAAAATAGTAAGCAAAATAAGAGTAGACCAGGGTGAAATCGGTCTGGTCTTTTTTCTTCTCTTTTCATTGGCCTTAAGTTCCGATGTTGTTAAAGGCTCAAGACGAAGGTTGGCAGTACCTAAGGTGATGATGTCGCCGTAGTTTACGGCTTCTTCGTCAATGATTTCCTCGCCGTTGACCAAAACACCTTTGGCTGCGGCAAGATCATAGATTCTCCACTTACCTTCTTTATTTCTGATGAGACCGGCATGCTGTCTTGCGACTTTTGAGCCGGTAATGATAATATCACTGGATTTGTGACTTCCGATGATATTCTCCCAATGGTAAATAAAATGATTACGTCCGTTGGCAATATTTACAAGTTTCGCCCAAACCTCAGGCTGCTTCGGAAGGTTGAGAAGCGAGAGAATGGCAATACCGATAATGGTAACGGACAGAATAGGGAATATATAATTAATTACAAGAGGATAAACATCCCTGAAGAACATACCGGATGTCAAACTCTGTACTGCTTTTAGTATTTCGCTGAAGAATGCGTCAAACATTTTATACTGACTCCTAAAAAGTAATCCAATGTATTATACCAATTTTTATAGTAAGTAGCAATGGATTTTTCTATATAATAAAGTAGAAACTGCTTTAAGAGTATTAAGATTTCCTTAAAAAACGGCAAAGGGGCAGATGCGAATGCCGGAGCAAAATTAAACTGTTGGTGTATTGACTTTTTGTGCTGCAGGGTTTACATTTAACCAGTGGGCTAACTATGCGAATTTTTGTGTATTTAGTCTGTTTTATGGGTCAAAATACTGCTGTAAAACAGGAGAATCACATGGAAAACGAACTCAAAATCCGACAGATTTTCGAAAAAAGGGAGCATGACATGTTGAGAAGTTATGCCTGTTTTTCGGATCTTTCAAAAGGCCGTGACAGGTATGAGGAGCCTTGTGACATACGCCCCGCATTTCAAAGAGACCGTGACAGGATCATCCACTGTAAGGCATTCAGGCGCCTTAAGGATAAAACCCAGGTTTTCTTAAATCCCGAAGGCGATCATTACAGAACCAGACTTACTCACACTCTTGAAGTGGCTCAGATTGCCAGATCCATATCAAGAGCGCTGCTTCTTAACGAAGATTTAACGGAGGCTATTGCTCTGGCTCACGATTTGGGACACACACCCTTCGGACATGCGGGTGAGAGAGCTCTTAACAGGGTTTCTCCCAAGGGATTTCAGCACCACAAACAGGGTGAAAGAGTAGTCAAATACCTTGAAAAGCACGGTTTGGGACTGAATCTTTCCTTTGAAGTAATTGACGGAATACTGAATCATCAGACTTCGGGTAATCCGGCAACGCTGGAAGGCAAAGTAGTAAGACTGGCCGATAAAATAGCCTACATTAATCACGATATCGACGATGCCATACGAGGCGGAATCATCGAAAACAGTGATATCCCCAAGGAATTTACGGAAATGATGGGCAACTCCCTTTCCGACAGATTGAATTCCGCGGTTCATAATGTAATTATCAATTCCGAGAATAAGCCTGAGGTTTCTCTTTCCGACGAGTACAGAGAATGCCTTTACGGCCTCAGAAAATGGCTTTTCGGAAATGTATATACCAACCCCAAGGCCAAAGGCGAAGAAGGTAAGGCCGAGGCCATGATAGAGCATCTGTATCATTATTATACGGAGCATCCTGAGGATATTCCGGGGTATGAAGAGGACATGTCCCGCCCCTGGTATACCGATTTGGATACCGAGATTTGCGATTATATTTCCGGCATGACAGACCGATTCTTTGTAATGACCTACAGCAATCTGATTCTGCCAAGCGCATGGAAGGTTTTATAACGGAGTTTAATTTTGTATTACGATCAGGAAATAATTGATAAAGTTAAAGATCGAAATGACATTGTGGATGTGATCGGCAGCTACATTTCCCTTAAGAAGAAGGGCGCCAATTATGTCGGCATATGCCCGTTCCACAACGATTCCGACCCTTCGCTTACTGTCAGCCGCTCCAAGCAGATATACAAATGCTTCGCCTGCGGTGAGGCGGGGAATGTCTTTACCTTCCTTATGAAGTATGACAACATGGAATTTTTCGAGGCCATAAAGACTCTGGCAGACAGGGCAGGCGTTGAACTTCCGAAGGATGAATATAAATCCTATAATTCCGAAAAAGCCAAGAAGTATGAGGCTATGAGGGAAATTTATAAGGAAGTAGCAACGATCTACTACAATAACCTGTACAATCCGGAGGATACCACGGGACTTGATTATTTCAGGAAGCGCGGGCTTTCCGACCAGACCATCACAAAGTTCGGCCTGGGTTATTCTCTGAAGAATGGATCTTCCCTTTACGAACACTTAAAGAGCAAGGGCTATAATGATGAAATAATTAACGAATCCATGCTTTTTAATTACACTGAAAAGTACGGATTCAGAGACAAATTCTGGAACAGGGTAATGTTCCCCATACTTGATAAGAACAGCAAGGTAATTGCTTTCGGCGGACGAGTCATGGGTGACGGAGAACCAAAGTATCTTAATTCCAACGAGACGCTGATTTTCGATAAGAGTTCCAACCTATATGCCTACTACCTTGCAAGGCGTACCAGAAAGGACTATTTCCTTCTTTGTGAAGGTTACATGGACGTTATCGCCCTGCATCAGGCGGGGTTTGACAATGCGGTGGCAAGCCTTGGAACGGCCCTTACGGAAAAACAGGCTGCACTTATAGCCAGATGCGTAAGGCGCGTGGTCATCACCTACGACAGCGATGACGCCGGAAGAAAGGCAGCCAACAGGGCTATTCCTATACTGAGGGCGGCTGGCATCAGCACCAAAGTGCTGAACATGAAACCCTACAAAGATCCGGACGAGTTTATTAAGGCTCTCGGAAACGAAGCCTATCAGGAACGCATAAACGATGCGGTTCCTTCCTTTACTTTTGCAACCAAATACAAAAGCGAAAGCTATGATTTTTCCAATCCCGATGAGAAAGAGGCTTTCATAAATGACATGGTGGGAGAGTTTTGCAGAACTCCCGAGCCTGCCCGTTCGGTGCAGATGCAGGAGTTTTCCGCAACCTATAATTACCCGCTTGATCAGTTAAAGACTCTGGTTGCGGTACGCGGCGAAAGCATGAGACTTTCAGGTGCATTTGGCAAGGACGTTGGCTACGAGAATGAGCCTTCGGTCTACGAACCGGAAAATGCTGCATCCGCAAAAAATGTTAAAGAAAAGGCTAAGCCTTATGTTACGGAACAGGAGAAACTCATACTAACCTGGATGACGGAAAACAAAATCTTTGCGGATCTGACAAAGAAGTATCTTGCCGAAGAGGATTTTTCGCCGGGAATTGCCCAAAAAGCAGCAGGTCTTGCTTTTGAACAGCTGGACTCCGGAAGAACTGTGGTGGATGCCTCATCGGTCATCAGCTGTTTTGAAACTTCCGAAGAACAGTCTGCCGTAAGCGGGATATTCCTGTCGGAGCTTTGGGATAAGATGGAAGATGATAAAGCCGGAATCGAAAAAGGCTTTATTGATGCCATGGTTAAAATGCTTACAGAGTCAAATCACAGAAGACTAAAGACGGCTACCGAAAATAAAGACGGAAATGCCATAACGGAATATGCTAAAAGGACCAAGGTGCTTAAGACTCTGCCTCAGGTCCTGTCTGCCGAACTAAACGCCGGTAATTGGCAGATATAACCCCGGTCACATTAACTAACGAAAGGACGAGAGAATGGAAGACAACATGATGCAGTTTCAGCAGAAACTCGGAGAATTAGTGGAGTATGCGAGAACAAAGAAGGATGTTCTTGATTATACTGAAGTTAAGGCGTGTTTCGAAGGCTTTGAAATTGACGAAGAACAGCTTAAGAAGGTGTACGAATTCCTCGATGAGAACGGCATCGACGTTCTTACCGAAGATGTTTCCATGGACGATAACGACAACGAAATCGAAAGAATGGCAAATATCAGCGAAGAAGACCTTCTTGCAGACCTTGA
>CACYBJ010000151.1 GCA_902772565.1 uncultured Lachnospiraceae bacterium
CCGATTTCGGTATTGTCGCCGATTCTCTCTACAACGCCCTCTCCTCGTCCGTACTCTACAAGAGTGGACATGAAAGCCTTATCCTTACGGTCTCCAAGAGGAGTCTTTTCGTCGCTCTTTTCGTTGCAGTCCTTCTCCACAGCGAGACTTTCGCCGGTAAGAGCAGACTCATTTACTTTAAGAGAGCTGGTCTGGGTAAGTGTAAGATCGGCAGGAACCACACGTCCGGCCTCAAGAATTACATAGTCACCCACAACAAGATCCGCTGCGGGGATTTCCTTCTGCTTTCCGTCTCTGACTACAACGGCAGTCGATGCATTTATCTGCTTTAAGGCTTCTACAGATTTCGCAGCAGATACTTCCTGTACCGTGCCGATTATCACATTGGCGAGAACGACAACAATGATGATAATTCCGTCAATCAGTTCGCCTGTTGCAATAGAAATGGCAGAAGCTGCAATAAGAAGAAGCAATAAGGGTGAGGCAAACTGGGAAAGTATGATTGCAAGCATACTCTTCTTTTTGCCCTGTGTGAGCACATTGCGCCCTTCTTTAGCTCTTTCCAGAGCTTCCGCGGTTGTTAATCCTTTGGTTTCCATTATTTCTGTCTTTTACTCCTCTGTTTTATTTCTCTTAAGATCCACAGTAATTTCAGGGGTCCCGTAGGTTTTATCAAAAAGACCGTCGACCTTTTCTTTGTACCACTTAAGAATTTCGGCATCAGACATTTCACAATCTTCGCCGTGAGTTTTTACTGTAATTGTTACGATGTGCTGTTCCATAATCAAATCCTTTCCGGGATAAATAAAAACATTCCGCAAATAAAAATTATCGCACAAAGAAAATACACTGTCAACTGCGATGAAGCCCCAAAAAAGAAGCAGGCCCGGCTGCTGCCGGGCCTTACCTATGCAAATCATCCTTTTCTACACATCAAACTCAAAGCTTATATAGTACTCGTCTTTGCTGTAATCCACGGAATCACCTTTAATCATGGGATGCACTACCGTTACCAGCCTGTAATGTCCTTCCGGAAGCGTTCCTACATTTGCCCATGGATACTTAATAATCACCTCTTCATCTGTAATATACTTCGGATAGTTTGACACGGAATAGCTTAAAACCGGCGGCAGATGCCTGTCCACATTGTCCCACTCTCCGTCGTACAGGCCTTCAACTATGGTATGGGAAAAACTTTCCGTATGGAAGCAATCCTTGGCTTCGAAACGGATACCATCCTTCAGCTTAACCGTATAGGATACACCGTCCGGCTGTACAGTATAATTTGTAAATTCCACATAGTCATTAAGGCATGTCATTTTGTCGGTGTCGCAATAACTGCTTTGCTGCTCCTCATTCCAGCCGTCAGGGAGTGTTTGCGTACATCCTGAGTTCTTACCCGATGCATCATTCCCATTTGTGTCCGTCACCGATGAAGAGGTTGAGCTGTTTTGAACATCTTCTACAGCATTCGGATCCACATTCAGAGGATTGTCATCTCCTGAAAATGCAACGTTCTCTGTAATCTTTGGTACAGAAGACCCGGAAAGTTTGCTTTGCTTTCCGTTTTCGGAATCAAACATGCCTACGCCAACCCATACTGCTCCTGCGACAACTGCGCATGACAACGCAGCCGGGGCGACTACTCTTCTCATATGCTCTCTTTTTCTTCTCTTTTCGCACTCGTACCGTTCAGCACGGTCAAACACGGAATCTGCCATTTCTTTATAATTCTTCATAAATGAATCCCTCCGATTCCAATTGTGTCCTGAGCTGCTTTTTTGCCCGGTAAAGGATTGCCTCGAAACTGCGATGACCTTTTTTCATTACTCTTGCAGCTTCTTCGATATTCATTTCCTCGAAAAACACAAGCCATAAGGCCTGGCGGTATTCCGCACTCAGGTTTTGCATGGCTTTGTGAACCATGATCTGCCTTTTCTTTTTGAGGTACTCTGATTCAACCTGATTCATTTCCCGGACTATCGTCTCATACTCATCAATAGGAACTTCCCCGTGCTTTGATTTTTTTCGTAAATAATCAAGAGCAACATTCCTGCCTATGGTATACAGCCAGGTTTTAAAAGAAGCGCTTTCTTTGTCCCTTGGCTTTCTGGTGGCAAGAAGAAAGAATGTATCTTCCGCCAGCTCCTCGGCAAGACCTATATTCCCAACGATGCTTACCAGATAGAAAATCAGTCCGTCCTTATAGTCGCGGATTATCTCCACGAACGCATTTTTATCACCCTCAACACGGAAACGGCGGTAGCTACTTGCACCGTTGTCCATAAAAGACTCCTTTCCGACCGGTTTAAAACCCGTGTCAGAATTATCCTTCTACTTCTTACACGTAGAAAACGTAAAAAACACTCACTTTTTTTAAAAAATTTTTTTAAAATTTTTTTAATCTTCCAAAATATATTCAGACAGCCATATTATACCATATTTTAATTGTAACTTCCGCAATCGGAAATTATAATGAAATCGTAAGAAAAAGCGGCTGTAATACAGCCTCCGGCCAAGCTGCAGGCGCGCCGCCGGAAAGCATCTGCCTGCATATGGTACAAAAATGGTAAATATAAGAAAAGTAACAGACGACACCTGGTGGGTTGGAGCTTCGGACAGAAGGATCGGACTGTTTGAAAACATCTATCCCGTTCCCGACGGAATGGCATACAATTCCTACCTCATAATGGATGAAAAAACCTGCCTCATGGACGGAGTGGACGCTTCGGTAACCGGGCAGTATCTTGAAAATGTGGCACACGTGCTGGCAGGAAAAAGCCTGGACTATCTGGTGGTTCAGCACATGGAACCCGACCACTGTGCGGTGATTCCCGTGCTCCTTGCACGCTATCCCGGCCTTAAGATCGTTGCCTCCGCAAAGGCGATTGCCATGATCGGCCAGTTCTACGGCATAGACGTATCAGGTTCCGCCATCGCCGTAAAAGAGGTCGATACACTTGAACTGGGGCGTCACACACTAAACTTTATCACCGCTCCCATGGTACACTGGCCCGAGGTTATCATGAGCTATGACCCGGCCACAGGCGCCCTTTTTTCGGCAGATGCCTTCGGCTCCTTCGGCGCGCTTTCCGGGAACATTTTTGCAGATGAAGTAAACTGGGGAAGAGACATTCTGGACGAAGCAAGACGCTACTATGTGAATATAGTCGGCAAATACGGCGCACAGGTTGCGGCAGTGCTAAAAAAGGCATCCGCCCTTGAAATAAAGATGCTCCTTCCGCTGCACGGTCACATCTGGAGAGAAAACCTCGAAACGATCATTAACAGATACGAAACCTGGGCGGGATACATCCCCGAGGAAGACTCCGCAGCCATATTCTACGGCTCGATCTACGGCAACACGGCAAATGCGGCCGAAATACTTGCTGTAAGGCTTGCAGAAAAAGGAGTAAAGAACATCGCGGTTTATGACACATCAAAAACCGACACCTCGGAAATGCTTGCCGCAGCCTTTAAATACAAGGTTCTTGTATTTGCAAGCGCGACCTATAACGGTGAGATTTTCGATCCTGTAAACCACCTGCTGACCGACATAAAAAATCACAACCTTTCCGGACGCACGGTAGGCATCATAGATAACGGTACCTGGGCGGCGACAGCAGGCAAAAGGATAATCGAAGCTGTAGGCGCCATGAAAAACATGACAGTGCTTGAACCTGTGGTTTCAATTAAATCAGCAGTTGATACAGACACTCATCTTAAACTGATAGAACTGGCTGATGCTATAAAAAACTGTTTATCATAGAATACCAAGTTACAAAGACCGCGCCCGGCGCAGATTGCCGGACACGGTCTTTTATTCATATATCCTATAATCAAATTGTCTTTTCAAAATTGTTACCACTACGGGGTCACTTAATATTTACATAGTAAAATAAAAAATCCGCAAG
>CACYBJ010000152.1 GCA_902772565.1 uncultured Lachnospiraceae bacterium
ATCTTTTTTTATCCTTTTCCGTAGCGTCACCTTCGGATTGTTCATTTTCCCCGAATTCCGAATCGAGCTGTGCATCTGCCTTTTTCTTCAAAAAGATAATTACCGCAGCCGCCGCAGCGATGAATACCACAGTCACAATAACAATAATAATTATTATCTTATTTGATTCTTTGCTTTCTTTATCGGTTCTTTTTACCGAAGAGTTGTTCTCTTCTCCGGCAGATGCATGGTCAGCAAAACCGTAGGCTCCCTCTCCTGCTGCCACAGCCCAGGCAGTATAGGTCTCTCCTGCGTGGCTTGCGGGGATTATGGCTGCGCTGCTGTACAGGGTCACTGCATTTTTAAGACAGGAGTCCACGGAGAAATCCTCTCCCGGTGTGGCAAATACAAAATCCAAAAGAATGGTTCTGCAGGATCCGATATTTGCTTTAACGCTCTCCATATGACTTGTCACATCTTCGGCATAGCTGTCTCCGTATATGCCTGCACCGTGATCTATTGACGGTGTAAGGGCTTTTTCTATGAGTTCGGCAAGGCGGGCATCTGCCATGGTGCTGAGACTGTCATAGCCACCCGAACTTCTTAACGTAGACGATATATATGAAGCGGTGTCCGCAAGAGTTGCGCTTCCGTCGGCAATGCCCCATTTGTCCGTTCCGATAATGGTTTTAATGTCCGGCACAGAGTCAGCAAGGACAATTCCGAGAACGTTATAAAGTGCTTTGCGGACATCTGCCGCATCGAAGTGCTTTGAAAGGATGCCCACACCTACGTCGGAGCCGTAGGCACAGGCTTCGATGGTTCCGTCAATTATGTCTTCCAGTGACAGTTCTCTGTCAAAATAGTCCGGATGGAATTTTCCGAGAATATCAATAACCGTGTCCTCATACTCTGCGGGAATGCCTGATGCAATGGCCTGCTTAAGACCGATTGCAGGCACGGAAAGCCTGTTTTCCGATATATAAACCGCAAGTTCGTAAACCACATCATCAACGGTGGAGGACGTATCGAGATCGGATTCCATTATCAGGTTGAGAGCCTGGGCAAGAACCGAAGCCACCGCCTCATCTTCGCTTAAGGAATTATCGCTTGCGGTCATCTTTTCTGCGGCATATGCCAGAAAAACAGCCAGACCGGACTCTGCCAGTACCGGCATGGATTCGCCGGAGTCAGATGCCACATATCCTCCCGGAATAAACATTCCGAAGAGACCGGCAACAGCTGCCATCCCCTCCTGGTACCCGCCGGAAACATAGAGTTCGTTGGTCTCTGCTTCCGAAATCATGGCAAGCACACGGCTTTTTATGAATTCACTGTAGGATGCCGGCGCACCCTCGGAATAGGATGTGGGAAGCATCAAGGAAAATCCCAGAGTCTTTGCCTTGAACTTTCTGTAATCTCCCTTTTCAAAAAGCTGACCGATAAAAGGATTGAGTTCATTTAATGCGGCTGCCGCATCCTCAAAAGTGGTATTGCCGTCGTCATCTGCGGAAAGGACTGAGCCGTAACGGGAGAAGCCCCATTCGGCAGGAGGAAGCATGGGAACCACATCGTTTTCCGAAATAAAGGTTCTGATGCCGCTATATTTCTCATCCGAAAGATCTACTTCGCCTTTTTCCGACGAAACATAGTCGTTTCCCGGGGTATCTGCTGCGTAGTCGCTGCCTCTGGCACCGGAAACACTTAATACGTTACTTAACTTTGCACCGTCCTTAATACACACGGGGGATGCAAAACTGTAGCCGTAAACATCCTCCGGCTCTACAAAAACTTCGTCTCCAAAATAGGCGATTCCGCCGCCTGCAAAGAAGCCGGCTATCATGTTGGCAATTGCTCCGCCGCGGCTGTGGCCCACGGTCCAGATTTTCAGGCTGCCCTTAATGTCATTGTCTTTTATGTACTGATTTACAAATCTTAAGGCCTCATCTCTGGCTTCCTTAAAGCCTTCATGAACATCACCGTCTCCCACAGTAAAGTTGCCTGCCCACTCCTGTGTATAGCCGGAGCTTCTGGGAACAATGGCAATTAACGTATACTCTTTACCGCCGGCTTTGATGTTTTTGCTTCCGAGAGCAATGCCTACAGAGTTCTCAAGTTTTTCACTGTTGTAATATTCGTTTGCACACACGTCGGAAAAGCCCATGGCAGTCAACATGTCCAGTATGTTTTCGGCGCAGTCGATGCCCTTTTCCTTTGCCTCTATGTAATTTCCGTAACGGCTGAAAGATGCCAGCATGACCTTGGCGGAAAGAACCATAAGGTGACTGCATCCGTCGTAGGAAGACTGCATGAAGCAGTCATCCCTGTAAACGAAATGATCGGTTATCTGTTCGTAGGTCCCTCCGGTAGATGAAAAATCATAATCCCCTTCTATCACGCCCTCTTCGGCAGATTCTGCAGCCGCCGGAACAAGAATTCCCCCGGGAATCTGCATGGCAAGCATGGCTATAATCAGGGACACCGCAATAATGCAGGAACTTAATCTGTATTTTCTGTTTCCGTTTTTAAACATATTTCCAAATTACCTTTATTCTGAACTCAGTAATAATACTGATTATTGTATATGCATAACACGTATATTTACACATCCGGTTATGTGGGGATTCGCACTTCTACAGTATATCACGTATTTTGAATTAATAGAAATAATGTAAAGTAAAACTCCCCGGAAAAACCGGGGAGTAATCAACATTATTATCTTGAAAGTATGCCCTTTATGGCAGCTGCATTTGGAATTACCACGCCTCTTAAAAGATTGTTAACGATTGGGGCGGCGTATTCCTTGTGGGGAAGATCGGGAAGAAAGCATACTACATTAAAAGCATATACCAGCTGAAGCATCTTAAGATATCCCTGGTACTGTTCTTCCGTTTGGGCCCCGGAGTATTTCCTTAAGAACTTATCGCCCACCGCCATCGCAACCTGTGGCTTAAGTCCCACTGACATTTCAATCGTTTCGGGGTTGGATTTAGGTCCTGACAAAAGGTCTCTGAAAACCGTAGCCACATCATAAATCGGAGGTCCTAAAGTAGCCTCACCCATGTCAATAAGCATGAGTTCGCCATTCTGGATCATAATGTTTCCGGGATGAAAATCTCCGTGAACCAGAGTCCTGCATTCCTTCATTGAATCGATGATGTCAAAAAGGACATCGATTTCACTCTGCTCGCAGTATTCCCTCATCTTATCGGAATCCACTCTCTTTCTAAGAAAATCCTTAAGAGACAAAATATCGCCTCCCTCAATTTCCACAGAATGAAGAGTCTTTGCAAGCTCAACATATTTGTCAACATAGTCGTCCAGATGTTCCATATCCGACGACATGGCATGTCCCAAAGTATCGGAATTCATTGCTTCGAAAACAACGCCGTAGCAGTCTCCGGACTTTACAACATCATAGGCTATAACGGAAGGAATTCCACTGATGAATGCTGTTTTTGCATACTTCTGCTCTCTTTCAATAATATCAAGAGAATAGTCCGGCTTATACATTTTAACTATGGTATCGGCATCTATCCTGTAAACCGTACCGTTACCGCCTCGGCCGATAACCTCAAGTCCCGCAAGACAGATTTCCCTGAAGGCCTTCTTTACGGATAAAAGCTTGTCAAAACCTGTTACTTCAAATACTTCGTACACCTCAGGCTTTACGTTAATCACATTAACCTCTCCCACGGTTTTACGAAGCTTAAGAAGGACTCTTAATCCGGCAGATGAAATATACTCAAGTCCCGACGCATCGATCTCTGTCGGCTTCTCCTCAAGTAGTTTCTTTTCCCACTCTGCTGCGTTGTTGGAATCAATTCTTCCGCTTAAACTGTACATTGTTTTCTTCTCCTATATTAAGGCGAAATACCCCTCCCCGCCTTGGTTTTAGATTCGTTCAAGATACCGTTCTTTTAATTCATCGATTTCGGAATCCGTAAAATCCAGTTTTTCCGTTAAATATCCGATGACGGAACCGTAGTTTTCCTTTAAATGCGTAAGTGTTCGTCTGATGAATATCTCATCTATCAGCTGGAAAGCAATTACAGCCTTGGAAATAAACTCATCATCGTAGCCCTGTGCTCTAAGCATCTGCGTGGTAAGATCCGCCGGCTTTCTGTTATAGTCATTGGTGAGCAGATAATCATCCACCACGGTCTGCTCATCCACCCCGAGAGCGGAAAGAAGAAGCATGGTCGCAAGCCCTGTCCTGTCCTTTCCTGCCGTACAATGCCAAAGCACCGCTTCACCGGGACGGGCGCGAAGGAGAATATCAAAAAACTCCCTGTAACCTCTGATTCCGGGCTCGCCTTCAAGAATGCCGATATACATCCTTCCGTCCAGCATTCCGATTTTTTCACATGCATCAACTATAGCTGCCATATCAGGCTCTTTCAGGTCGAAGGCGGACATGTCAATTTCCGAAATATCAAGGGGCATCATTACATCCAGATTGAAATAATCTGCGATTCCCACTTCGGGATCTTCAAGCCCCTCTATCTCCGGTTCCATTCTGAAATCCACTATACTTCCCACATGATATATATTGGCCAGTTTATCAATATCCTCCGGAGCTGCATCACAAAGCTTTGCTGTGCGAAGCAGCAGGCCGTGTTTTACCATAAGCCCGTCGGATGTTATGTATCCGCCAAGTTCTCTTGCATTTTGTACACCTTCTAAACCAATGGAATGAATCATCTTCCGTACCATGCCGCAGGCGTACTTCCCGTCTGATGACGCGCCTGCTGCGCCACCTGCGGGTTTGAAAAATAATACTTTCAAACTTACCTCACTTTGGTTAAACACCTTTTCTTTATAACAAACATCATTACGGCTGATGCCGCACCTGCAATCAAAAGCATAAACGGATAGGTATTATCTCCCGTTGCCGCGTTTTTATCGGTTTCATCGGAAGTACCGGAAGGCTTATCACTGTCCCGGGCGGGATCATCTGCCGGCTCTTCCTCGGGCACATCTTCCGAAAACCTGAGGCCGTAGCCCAGGTTGTAGAGAATGTTGTCCGTATATTCCACATTTTCATCCAGCGCATATACCTCTATCGGAAGTGTGGCAGTAGGCGAATTGCCTCCGAATACGGTTATGAGTGCTGCGGGATAGTTAACACCGTAGGCCGGATTTTCCTGACCGTCTGTAGGACGGGTTCCCATGCCCTTTGAACAGTATGTCGCAAGGATCGCATCTGCCTCGGTAAACTTCGCCACGTCATAGGGAAGATTTGCGCTGATGTAGATTACCTTCTTGTCATTTTCATGTGCAAGCTTTATAAGGCTTTCCACAAATCTTGCCTGCCAGCCTCTGTCGGCATCTGCCGGGTTTATATTACCTGCGTTATACATTTCAAGAGCAACTATGACCACATCACAGTTCTTTATATTTTCCTCAAATTCATCGGCAGATTCGCTGTAACGATAGCAATTGCAATCGGCTGTTACGCCTTCTGCAACCACACCATTTTTCTTAAGGATATCCATGGCAAATGCCATAGTGTTTTCCACATTGGCATAAGGGAAGAAATAGCATACTCTTCCGCTGTCCCCAAGATTAAGAGGAAGGAGGTCATTGTCGTTTTTGATAAGGGTTATTCCCTTTTCGGCTATTTCAAGAGATCTGTCACGATGCTCTTTTGAGCCGACTATGCTTAATGCAAGATCCGCATCGGGAGCGGAATAATCAAGTATGCCGCGTTTCTGCTTTAACGTAAGGATTCTTTCAACCGATTCGTTGAGCCTTTCTTCTGAGATTTCACCGCTTCTGACCTTTCCCGCAACTTCGGAGATATAGTTTTCCAGTGCATTCATATCTTCGACGGATTTTATCTGCAAAGGTTCAAGTATCATATCCACGCCTGCGTTGATTGCATAAACTGCCGCATCCACAGGATTGAAATTTTTCTTTATTGCATCCATCAGCATAGAATCTGTAATAACAACACCATCATAACCAAGGTCGTTTCTTAAAATACCTGTTATAACATCATCCGAAAGTGTTGCCGGAAGATATATTCTTTCATTATCTTTTATGGATTCGTATGTATCAGGCTCTATCTTGGGAAACTGAATATGAGCAGTCATTATCATGTCCACATCACTTGCAAGACTGATATAGGGAACCAGCTCCAGTTTCTTTATTTCTTCGTAAGTTTTATTGATAAGCGGAAGTCCGGTATGGCTGTCCGTGGCCGTATCGCCGTGACCCGGAAAATGCTTTGCGGCGGATACAATATTCTCGGACTTAAGTCCGGCAATATACTGTTCTCCCATGGCACTTACTATTTCAGGATCCGATGAAAAAGAACGAACATTAATAACAGGATTGGCAGGATTATTGTTAACATCAAGCACCGGAGCAAAGTTGGTATTTATACCCAAGGCTTTAAGTTCACTGCCGATGATGCTTGCATTTTCAAAAGCAAGGCTTGCATCTCCCGTGGCACCGAGAGCCATGTTTCCGCAGGTAATGGTTCCCGAAGGAAGACGAACGATATTTCCGCCTTCCTGATCTATCGATACAAGAAGAGGAATCTTACAATTACTGCTTAAGGCTGCCTGCTGAACCTCATCGCTAAGTGCCACGATTTGAGAAATACTCTCACAGTTCTGGGCAAAAAAGATAACGCCGCCGAAATTATGATTTTTCAGCAATTCCTTCTGACTGTCATTAAGAGAAGTAACATTTACTTCATCTTCACCAACTTTCCATGTACGAAGCGAAATTACCAGCATCTGCTCGATTTTCTCTTCCACGGTCATTTCCGAGATCATGTTTTTTATGTTGTCGTTATCAGGATTATCTGCCGCACAGACCGGCGCATAAAGCGAAGAAATCGCAAGAACTGCACCAAGCAGCATGGAAGTAATTCTTTTTAATCTCAATTCCAATCCCCCCCTTAGAATTAATATCTTACAAAAAGCGTACCATTATTATTATTAAAACTCAAACCCCCTTTACTGCCCCCAAAAAGCAAATGACGTAAACCATTGCAAAGACCGGAAACTATAAAGGGGCTGCCGAGGGCATTCGCTTATCGCACAAAAAAATGCCCCGGGATTCACCGGGGCATAGTTAACTAAACTACCGTTTATCGGCAGCATTTTCCTTTGATTTTACAGAGAGTCCAGCCTCTTCTGCAGCTCGATCATGTGATTTCTGCAGGCGGTAATTTCGCCGGTGTACTTGTTGAACCACTCAACATCGGCATCCTTAGGCTCTTCCTGAAGAAGAATGGCCTGAACAAGAGCGGACTGGGAACGTGAACGCTTACGCTCGATTTCCACGATAGTCCTTCTGCAGGTTTTGATTTCCTTTTTTAACTTGCCTTTTTCACTCATATATTTGTCCTTCCGATCTTTGAACGTCAGCCCATGCAAAATCGCCTTCGGCGATGGGCTGACGCTACATGTCAAGTTTTCATAGAAAACTTGACACAACCTCCGGCATGTTGCCGCGTCTTTATTAAAACTTCTATCAGTTACCTTTAAGATTAATGGAATCTACCAATGCATCTGCCTCGTCATAGCCCTTTGACATGCCTGCATTAATATCTGTCAGTGCCTGTTTTGCTTCGGCCATTTTTTCTTTCATCTGCTCGGGATATTTAAGAAAAACGGTGTACAGCTCATTTATGGATTTCTGTTCCTTTTCAAAATTTTCCTGGAGGAAAGCGAAGGATACAACGGAGTTCATATCCGCCACCAGCCTTCTGTACTTGAAATCCAGATTTCCGTCGGCATTTTCATAGTAGGTAATGTCCTCTATGACCGTGTCGATGCAGGTCTTGTACTGACTTCTGTAGGTCTGCTGAATTGTTTTGGTTGCATCAATGTAAAGTGCAATGAAAATGATAAGAGCCAGCGTTGTGATGATGGCAATTATGATTGCCCTTATCATCTTGCGCTTCATGATAAACTCCTGACCGTTGTCACGGGAGGTATATTCTATCATGCTTCTCGCATCATTCAGTTTTTTGTTCTTCTTGGCCATTTTCGGCTGTTTCCTCTGTAATTGAAGTTGTATTTTGCTCCGTTAAGGATTCTTCGGTTTCCGAAGCCCGGCTCCTAGCCAGGAATTCCTCCACGGCTTCCCGCTTGAGTCTTTCGATCATCTCTTCACGGGTCTCTCCTGACTTTCCTGTGGCTGTTTCACCCTTTTCTTCCCGGTCATTAAGAACCTTACGCCAGGTTTCAGCCAGAGTCTTTACTTCATAGACTGCAATGAAAAACATGGGTAGTATAACCAGAAGAAACAGCAGTTTCTTCCTGTCGGCAAAGGAGCCGATCCACTTATAAAACCTTAGTTTTTTTACAAACTTGCCTTCTATCTGGGAAGCTTTTACGGGGTAGATATCGGCGGTATCTGCCGCATCGCCTTTCGTTTTATAACTTCCGTCAGGATTTATCCCCACTATTCTGTGGGTTACCAGCATTCCTTTTATTTCAGGGTCTTCCGAATAAAAGGATATAATGTCATTTACGGCATATTCCTTAGCCGTCTCATCTACCAGAATGAACTCTCCCACATGAATGGAAGGCTCCATGCTTCCGGTTACTACTTTAAGAACGCATTTTCCAAAAACGGGTACTGTCTTGCCTTTGCTTGTAAGTACCATTACGCGTATGGTAAATACCAGTACGGCTATAAGCAAAAGGGACAGTATAATGTCAAGGATCCTGCGAATCAATGTTTTGGTTTTCATCAGGATTACCTCTCACCCAGGGCCTGTTTAAGCTCGCGCTCTTTTTCGGCCTTTGTCATGGATTTAAGTTTTCTTCTGATGCGCTCTCTTAAGCTTACGCGATATTTCTTGTAAAGTTCTTTCATCTGCTTATTGATAGCAGCAGTCTCTTCGGCTGTACGCTTCGGAGGTGTGTAAGCCGGTTTCGGCTTGTTCTTTGCTTCTTTTCTCTTCTTAAGCTTGAACTTTATGTCGGCAATATCACGCCTGATTCGGTATTTGGTATCGGGAGCGTATTTCCGGTAGTAAACCTCCACATGCTCTCGTTCTTCTCTGTTTCTCTTTTCTTCCTCTGCATGATGTGCCCGTTCCGCAAGAATTCTCTTGTAGTCCGGATTGTCTGTATTCTTCGGAATGTAACCGAATACTATAAACAGAAGTTTCATAAAGAGACGGGCAAGAACGTAAATCGGATTCCTTGAGTATTCTCTGAAAATCTTCTCAACAGGCTTCTGCTCGTAGAACTGTCTTTCTGCTTTGAGTCTCTGAGCTCTTTCCTCTTCGCGTCTTTCCTTCTCGCGCTTCTGCTGTTCCACCTTCATGCGGGCAGCAACCGTACGCGGGTCGTTCAGATCGTCGTCCGACTTCATAACTGCAGCAGCAACTTCGATTTCCTCTTCGGATACAGTACTTTCTTCCTGCTCCGGAATCTCTTCCTTGAAGATATCGACTGCGCTTTCTTCGCCTTCTTCGGCAGATTCGGCAAAGTTCTCTTCGATATTGTGAAGAAGTTCCTGGTCGGCAGCCTTGGCTGCTTCCTCTGCCTCTTTACGGGCTTTAACTTCTTCCATAGCATTTACTGCTTCTTCGATTTCATCACCGGTTACGCGGCTGTAGGCAGTTTCACGCTCGAATTTTTCTTTCTTTTTGTCCTCTGCGGCAGCATCATAGCCGGCAGCATCTGCAAGATCTGTTCTGATAGCGGATTTCTGTTCGGCAATACGTGCCTTCTCGGCAGCGATACGTTCCTCTTCCTCACGCTTCTTACGGGCTTCTTCTTCAAGACGCCTTTTTTCTTCCAGTCTTGCAAGTCTTTCCGCTTCCAGTCTTGCTCTTTCCCGTTCTTCGGCTTCCATTTCAAGACGCCTTTTTTCGAGCATTTCCTGAATGCGTTTTGCTTCTTCTTCTTTTTCGCGCTTGATTCGCTCCCGCTCTTCTCTTTTGGCTTCTTCGATTCTGCGCTTCTCTTCCAGACGGGCTTCTCTTTCCTGCCTTCTTCTTTCCGCTTCTTCTTCGGCAGCGATTTTAGCCTGTCTTTCTTCTTCAAGTTCGGCGTAGTAATTACGCTCGATCTCGATGGCTTTATTTATCTGTTCGAAAATGTCATCGGAGTCTTCCGGTATGGTCTTAACGAAGGCCTGCTCGCCTTCTACCGCTACGTAGCCCACGGCTTCATCTGCATGAAGCTCGTAGTTACCGGTAAGAAGTTCTCTGCCGTATTTCTTAACAACCTTAGGTGCCACGGGCTTGAGTTTTTTGGTTCCAAGCTCGATAGCCGCACCGCCCGCCTCTTCGTCTTTTTCCATATAGGATTTAAACAAAAGAAGGTTGCAGGCAACGATACGGTACATATCCTGCAGATAATCCTGCTCCGGTTTAAGAGCCGTATCTTCAATATTGATTTCGTAGCCGGCATTCTCATAGCCGAGAATGTATTGCCAGAGTGTAAGACAACCCTTAAGATCGACATTCTTCATAATAGCGTTGGTACGCATGATAGGTGGTCTTACAAAGTCTTTTCCGAGGGTCTGACAGAGTTCGGAACCTTTATAGCCCTCAATGGCTTTCTTAAGTTTCTCAACTCGCTGCCAGATGGTATAACCCTGATCGTTTTTGGTCTCCAGGCTCTTGGTGGTATCAATGGAAAGCTTAAGGCGCATTGCCTGGCCGCTGGCATCTTCCACTTCCGTATCGAAATCCAGAGTGTACAACTCCTCATCCTTGGATACCTGTGAGAGCTTTTCGTAACGGGTCATAATGAAGATGTAAAGCCTATCTATAAGGGTGTTTACGAATCGGTTTTCGTAGGTCGCAAGGCTCTCTTCTTTATGAATATTCAGGATTTTTGACGGGGTAATCTTTCCCGTCTTTTTGTCTATGCTCTGAATCAGATCCGTGTGCTGAGCCAGATGCTTAACCGACTCCACGGTAATCTTCTTCGAAAGCGCTATGGGAACTATTTCTTCAACATCAATAATGGTCCTGCTGGGATTTCTGACTACATTGTCAACATAGACGATGCCGTTTTCGATGGCTTCGACCCATGATACATCAATGGCCTTCTCCATCAGCTTACGGTTCAGTGACACAGTACTGCCACTGCCCTTAAGCAAAGAGTCCATAAGCCGGGCAAGATCATTCTGACCCAGCGAATCCATCGACTCTTTAAATTCGTCATACCAACTGTTATAGCTGTTGTTCAATGCAGTTACCAAAAAGATTTAGAACAGCTTCTGGAGTCTTTCCAGATATGCTACTGATTCCTTCATCTTTCCCTTTCCGAAGGACTTGTTAATATAAGTAACCAGTTCCTTAAGTTCGTCTCTTAACATTGCAAGGTTAAGGGATTCAAACTTTCTGAAGATCTTGGTTGCAAGTACATAATCGATACCCTCAAGCTCCTCGCCGCCGCAGGCAACGTATACAGGAACGAAAAGTCCCATCTGCTTGATGATACGGTTACCGAATGCAACTCTCAGTTTTTCAATTACCCAAAGGTCAAGCTGCTGTATCTTCTTCATGCTTTCCTGAGAGATAGGATACATCTCCCAAGCTTCTTCGAAGAGCATATTCAGGTGACTGAAACTGATGTTGATTGAATCTGTGTCAGGTGCGTCGAATGCGATACCCTTAGCATCCAGGTTGATCGGCTGAGCACGGTCGTAAACCTTATCGGAAATAGCATAGGTCGAATCATCGTTATTAGCTGTTCCGATGTACCAGATGTTCTGTGAAATCTTGAGTCGTCCCTTATCAAGAAGTTCCGGGTCGGTGCTCCATACGTTAGGAACAAGATCCAGCTCCCATTCATCTGCGTTAGGCATTTCAAGAATTGAAAGCATTTCCGCAAAGTAGTACTCGATACGGGCGATATTCATTTCGTCGAGAAGGATAAGGTTAACGTTATCGTTGTAACCTGCCGCATATATTCTCTTTAATACTTCCGTTTCGTTGAAGTTCTTTGTGAATTCGTTGAAGTAACCGAAAAGCTCGGTTCTGTCTCGCCATGACGGCTGAACGGATGCAATGGTCGTATCCACTCCCAGGAATTTACCGAAGGAGTAAGGAAGCGAAGTTTTACCTGTACCGGAAATACCCTGTAAGATAATGAGCTTTGTGGAAGCCATGCCGGCTACGAAAAGTCTGACTATCTTAGGCTCATAGTACAGATGCATCTTGGAGCAGGCAAAGTTTCTGAATCTGTCGCAGAACTCTTCAAGCGTAACAAGGTTGTCATACTCAGGCGGTGTGTAGGTCTTGTAGAAGTTGTCCACTTCGAAGAGCTTGGAGAAACGATGATCGGTTGTTACAAATACGCCGTCTTCCGCAGCCGCTGCTGCTTCTCCCGCTCCCTCTTCGCCTTCTTCACCGGTTCCCATACCTTCGGCACCGGCGGCAAGAGGAAGAGCCTTTCCACCCGGAAGTCCTATCTGAGCAACCTTCATTGCCATGATTTCGTCCTTCTCGCGAGCCATCTTCATAACTCTGCGCTGTAAGAGAGCAATCTCTTCCAGAAGGTCCTCGTTACTCACAATTGAATGTCTGAAGCGGATGTACTTTCTGATGGCAAAAAGTATGATGAAAATTATCAGAGCATAAATTGCCACCACAACGATGATTGCAAGGATTGCAAGCACCCATCCGACCGCACCGAATTCAACGGAGTAGGCCTTAAAGATTGTTATGTAATTCTTAATGTCAAATATCTTCGCGAAACCCCTGCCGATGCCCGAGAAAACAATCTGGAATCCTTTAAGCATCTCTGAGATAAATGCGAAAAACCATCTTAAAAAAGCGCCCATTAAACTTAGCTCCTTTTTCGGATTTTCTATTTATTTCTTCATTCCCCTAACGTACTCCCGGTGGAAGTACTGCGGTTTCCGAATGAAACCGCTGAAATAACCTGCGGCGTTAACCGCTGTATTACTTTTTACTCTTTGTCGGCGGATGCATCTGCTTCGGCAGATGCCGTACTTACCGCCTCTTCTGCAGAACCTGCAAGGCTGCCTGCATCTTCGATTACGGATGCTGCGGCACTTTCAACTGCATTTGCCGCCTTTTCGGCCTCCTCGTTAGCACCGGCCTGCGCCTGTTTTGCAAGGTACTCTTCCACGGCCTTTCTCTTGATTTCCTCTTCCTCGGCCTCTGTCATGGAAGGCTTTCTTACCTCTATAAGAGTGACGATGAACTTGTAAAGCTCGATCAGGAAGAAAATGGCCATCGGAATAACGATGCAGATGAAGAATCCCTTCTTGGTACGAAGGAAGTTCATGGCTTTGCCGCCGCCGATGACTCTGCCCTTGGTCCATTTACCGATGACGTCGGCAGCAACTACCTCGCCCTCATCATTGCCCGGGTTATTATCACCTCGTGTAATGAAAGATAATCTGTTATCTTCATTCTTTACTTCAACAATACGGTGGGTATTCTTTACTCTTTCACCGTTAATCATTGTATAGTAAGTGATTACATCATCCTTCTTCAGATCCATCAAGTCGACCTCTTTTACAATAATAAGGTCACCCGAATTAAATGTCG